>NZ_JBAMDH010000079.1:0-6889 GCF_036961685.1 Massilia sp. DD77 | reverse complement strand
GGCCTGGACTGGACCGCCATGTACAACGCCGTGGTGCCGGCCGATAAAGCCATCGCCGTGGCCGCCGCGCCGGCCGCTGCCGCTGCCGCTCATGTCGATGCGCCTGCCGCGGCTGTCGCTGCGCCGGCCGAGGCCGCCGCTGCTGCTGGTGCGCCGGGCAAGAACGGCTGGGACGGCATCGAGCGCCGCGGTAACGAGCCCAAGGCCGCCGCCAGCGCGCCGGCCAAGGACGAAAGCATCCGTATCGACGCGGTCAAGCTGGACGCGCTGCTCGAAGTGGCGGGCGAATCGGTGCAGGCCGCCAACCAGGCCGCCGTGCTGCTGGAACGCCTGCAGCAATTCAAGTTCGAAGGCCAGGCCGCCTCGCTGATCGCGACCCTGACCGAGACCCTGGAACGCGCCTCGCGCTACTCGGCCGAACTGCAGCGCGCCACCCTGGCGACCCGCATGCAGCCGGTGGGCCGCCTGTTCCAGAAGTTCCCGCGCCTGGTGCGCGAGCTGGCCAAGGACCTCGGCAAGGACGTCGAGCTGACCATCGAAGGCGCCGAGACCGAAGTCGACCGCGTCGTCGTGGACAGCCTGTACGACCCGCTGGTGCACATGCTGCGCAACGCGCTCGACCACGGTGTCGAAGGACCGGAAGAGCGTGTCGCCAACGGCAAGCCGGCCAAGGCCTTCATCCTGCTGAAAGCCTGGCAGGAAGCGAACAGCGTCATGATCGTGCTGCAGGACGACGGCAAGGGCATGGACCCGGCCAAGCTGCGCAAGAAGGCGATCGACAAGGGCCTGATCGGCGAGCACAGCGCGCAGAGCGACGACGAAGCCTACCAGCTGGTCTTCCTGCCGGGCTTCTCGACCAAGGAAGTGGCGTCGTCGGTCTCGGGCCGTGGCGTGGGCATGGACGTGGTCAAGACCGCCGTCGAAAAGAACCGCGGCGCGATCCGCATCGAATCCCAGCTGGGCAAGGGCACGCGCTTCGCGATCCGCCTGCCGATCGAACTGTCGATCGTGCCGACCATGCTGGTGTCGACCTCGAGCGCCTCGCTGGCGCTGCCGATGGCCGTCGTCGAGCGCGTGGTCGAGCTGCCGGAAGACTTCATGTGCGTGGGCGGCGCCCCGGTGCTGAAGGACCAGGGCCGTCCGCTGCCGGTGCGTTCGCTGGCGCTGTCGCTCGGCTACGAAGCCGCGCCCGAACGGGTCGGCATCGTCATCAACGCGCCGCAGCCCTACATCCTGGCGGTGGAAGCCGTCGACGGCACGGCCGACCTGGTGATCAAGCCGATGACCGCGCTGAGTGTCGAAGGCATCACCGGCACGGCGCGTTCGGCCGAGGGCGAGCTGGTGCTGGTGGTCGGCCTGTCCTTCCTGATGGACGGCTGCCGCAGCAGCGTGCGCTTGGCGGCCTGATCCGGCCGACATACCGTACGTCCGTACGTACGGTGCGCTGCAAAAACGAACACATCGTTCGCTTCGACGCAAAAGCGCACACAAAAAGCCTGCATATTCCATGCAGGCTTTTTTTATTTGCACATTACAAAAATGTTGCAAATATTATTTTCTGAAAAGACAGGTCTTTGGCATAATCGTGCAGCGCCCCCTCTTGGTGCGGCAGTGCACAAATATGGCATAATCAAAAACCGGGTTCGCATAAGGTTTCCCGATAAGCGCCCGCCGACCTTCAAGATCGACCATGCAAAAAACGCTCTACGACAAACTCTGGGATTCCCATGTCGTGCGTGCCGACGCCGATGGCACCACCGTCCTCTACATCGACCGCCACCTGGTGCACGAAGTCACCAGCCCGCAAGCCTTCGAAGGCCTGCGCGAAGCGGGGCGCGGACTATGGCGCACATCCAGCAACCTGGCCGTGGCCGACCACAACGTGCCCACCACCGGCCGCGCCCAGGGCATCGCCGACCCCACCTCGCGCCTGCAGGTCGAGACCCTCGACGCCAACGCCAAGAGCTTCGGCCTGACTTATTTCAGCATGAGCGACAAGCGCCAGGGCATCGTGCACGTGATCGGGCCGGAGCAGGGCGCGACCCTGCCGGGCATGACGGTCGTGTGCGGCGACTCGCACACCTCCACCCACGGCGCCTTCGGCTGCCTGGCGCACGGCATCGGCACCTCGGAAGTCGAGCACGTGATGGCGACCCAGACCCTGCTGGCCAAGAAATCGAAGTCCATGCTGGTCCAGGTCGACGGCGCGCTGCCTCCTGGCGTCACCGCCAAGGACATCGTGCTGGCCATTATCGGCAAGATCGGCACCGCGGGCGGCACCGGCTACGCCATCGAATTCGCCGGCTCGACCATCCGCTCGCTGTCGATGGAAGGCCGCATGACCGTCTGTAACATGGCGATCGAAGCGGGTGCGCGCGCCGGCATGATCGCCGTCGACGACACCACCATCGACTACGTGAAAGGCCGCCCGTTCTCGCCCAAGGGCGAGCAGTGGGAGCAGGCCGTGGCCTACTGGCGCACCCTGCACTCCGACGAGGGCGCGCGGTTCGACACCGTGGTCACCCTGAACGCGGCGGACGTCCGTCCCCAGGTTACCTGGGGCACCTCGCCCGAGATGGTCACCTCGATCGACGGCCGCGTGCCGGATCCGCGCGAGGAAGCCGATCCGGTGCGCCGCGGCGCCATCGAGAAGGCCCTGGCCTACATGGACCTGCAGCCCAACACCCCGATCGGCGAGATCGCCATCGACAAGGTCTTCATCGGCTCCTGCACCAATTCGCGCATCGAGGACCTGCGCGCCGCCGCCGAGGTGGTCAAGGGCCGCCGGCGCGCTCCCAACGTCAAGCTGGCGATGGTGGTGCCGGGTTCGGGCCTGGTCAAGGAACAGGCCGAGCGCGAAGGCCTGGACCAGGTCTTCAAGGACGCCGGCTTCGAATGGCGCGAACCGGGCTGCTCGATGTGCCTGGCGATGAACGCCGACCGCCTGGAGCCTGGCGAACGCTGCGCCTCGACCTCGAACCGCAACTTCGAGGGCCGCCAGGGGCAGGGCGGCCGCACCCACCTGGTGTCGCCGGCCATGGCCGCGGCGGCGGGAATCGCGGGCCACTTTGTCGACGCGCGCGCCCTCTGATGCGTTATATGGTCTTTAACTCCGACACTGGTCACTGAAACATGAAAAAAGTATTCGCACTCTCCCTCATCGCGGTCCTGCTGGCAGGCTGCAACACCATTTCCGGCATCGGCCGCGACGTGCAGCGCGCCGGCCAGATCGTGACCGGCGCAGGCGGCAAATAAAAACAGACAGGGCAGGAAGATGGACAAATTCACCGTACACGAAGGACTGGTGGCGCCGCTCGACCGCGCCAACGTCGACACCGACGCCATCATTCCGAAGCAGTTCCTGAAATCGATCCGGCGTACCGGCTTCGGTCCCAATCTGTTCGACGAATGGCGCTACCTGGACCACGGCGAGCCGGGCCAGGACTGCAGCACCCGTCCGGTGAACCCCGAGTTCGTGCTGAACCAGCCGCGCTACCAGGGCGCGTCCATCCTCCTGGCCCGCAAGAATTTCGGCTGCGGCTCTTCGCGCGAGCACGCGCCCTGGGCCCTGCAGCAGTATGGCTTCCGCGCGATCGTCGCGCCCAGCTTCGCCGACATCTTCTTCAACAACTGCTACAAGAGCGGCCTGCTGCCGGTGGTGCTGAGCGAAGAGGACGTCGAGACGCTGTTCAAGGCCGTGGAAAGCCAGGAAGGTTTCAGGCTGGTCGTGGACCTGGAACACCAGCGCATCGGTTCAGCCGACGGCAGCCTGTCGTACGGCTTCGCCATCGACGAGTTCCGCAAGTACTGCCTGCTCAATGGCCTGGACGATATCGGCCTGACCCTGCGCCACGCGGAAGAGATCCGCGCCTTCGAGCAGCGCCACCTGGCGGCCCAGCCCTGGCTGGCCAACACCATTTAAAAGAAGAAAGAGAACGGATGAAGATTGCGATCCTGCCGGGCGACGGCATCGGCCCCGAAATCACCGCGCAGGCGGTCAAGGTCCTGAACGCGCTCGGCGAATCCTTCGAGATGGAAACCGCGGCGGTCGGCGGCGCGGGCTATGCCGCGCACGGCCACCCGCTGCCGGAAGCGACCCTCAAGCTGGCCAAGGAAGCCGACGCGGTACTGTTCGGCGCCGTCGGCGACTACCAGTACGACAAGCTCGAACGCGCGCTGCGCCCCGAGCAGGCGATCCTGGGCCTGCGCAAGGAACTGGGCCTGTTCGCCAACCTGCGTCCCGCGATCCTGTATCCTGAACTGGCGGGCGCCTCGACGCTCAAGCCCGAGGTGGTGTCCGGCCTGGACATCCTGATCATCCGTGAACTCACCGGCGACATCTACTTCGGCAAGCCGCGCGGCGTGCGCGAATGTCCGGACGGTCCTTTCAAAGGCCAGCGCGAGGGCTTCGACACCATGCGCTACGCCGAAGGCGAGATCCGCCGCATCGCCCACGTGGCCTTCCAGGCCGCCCGCAAGCGCGGCAGCCGCGTCACCAGCGTCGACAAGGCCAACGTGCTGGAGACCTTCCAGTTCTGGCGCGACGTCGTCACCGAGGTGCACAAGGACTACCAGGACGTCGAACTCGAACACATGTATGTCGACAACGCCGCGATGCAGCTGGTGCGCGCGCCGAAGAAGTTCGACGTCATCGTCACCGGCAACATGTTCGGCGACATCCTCTCCGACGCCGCCGCCATGCTGACCGGCTCGATCGGCATGCTGCCCTCGGCCTCGCTGGATGCCGACAACAAGGGCCTGTACGAGCCCTCGCACGGCTCGGCGCCCGACATCGCGGGCAAGGGCGTGGCCAATCCGCTGGCGACCATCCTGTCCGCCGCGATGATGCTGCGCTACTCCCTGGGCCGCCTGGACCAGGCCGAGCGCATCGAGGACGCGGTCAAGCGCGTGCTGGCCCAGGGCCTGCGCACGCCGGATATTTACGAAGCAGGGTCCACCAAGGTGGGCACCGAAGAAATGGGCAACGCCGTCGTGGCGGCGCTTCTATAGAATTTATTCAACCAAGGGAACATGATGAAACTCGTAGGTCTGGTAGGTTGGCGCGGCATGGTCGGCTCGGTCCTCATGCAGCGCATGCAGGAGGAAGGCGATTTCGACCACATCGAGCCGGTATTCTTCACCACGTCGAACCCGGGCGGCGCCGCGCCGTCGATGGCGAAAAACGAAACCACGCTCAAGAGCGCAACCGATATCACCGAACTGGCGAAGTGCGAGATCATCATCTCCTGCCAGGGCGGCGACTACACCACGGAAGTCTTCCCGAAGCTGCGCGCCAGCGGCTGGAACGGCTACTGGATCGACGCGGCCTCCACGCTGCGCATGAACGACGACGCGGTCATCGTGCTGGATCCGGTCAACAAGGACGTCATCAAGAACGCGCTCACCCGCGGCGTGAAGAATTTCATCGGCGGTAACTGCACCGTGTCCTGCATGCTGATGGGCCTGGGCGGCCTGTTCGAGAAGGGCTTGGTCGAGTGGATGAGCTCCATGACCTACCAGGCGGCGTCGGGCGGCGGCGCCCAGCACATGCGCGAGCTGCTGACCCAGTTCGGCACCATCAACGCGGCCGTCAAGCCGCTGCTGGACAACCCGGCCTCGGCCATCCTCGAGATCGACCGCGGCGTGCTGGCGACCCAGCACGGCATGTCGGCCGACGAAACCAAGCAATTCGGCGTGCCGCTGGCCGGCAACCTGATCCCCTGGATCGACAAGGACCTGGGCAACGGGCAGTCGAAGGAAGAGTGGAAGGCCGGCGCCGAGACCAACAAGATCCTGGGCCTGGGCGACTCCTTCGGTTCCCGGGCGATCCCGGTGGACGGCCTGTGCGTGCGCATCGGCGCGATGCGCTGCCATTCGCAGGCGCTGACCATCAAGCTCACCAAGGACGTGCCGCTCGACGAGATCAACGACATCATCGCCTCCCATAACCAGTGGGTGAAGGTGGTGCCGAACACCCGCGAAGCCTCGGTGCGCGACCTGTCGCCGGCCGCGGTGACCGGCAGCCTGACCATCCCGGTGGGCCGCCTGCGCAAGATGTCGATGGGCGGCGACTACCTGTCGGCCTTCACCGTCGGCGACCAGCTGCTGTGGGGCGCCGCAGAGCCGCTGCGCCGCATGCTGCGCATCGTCCTCGATCGCTGATCCCCTGGCTCGGCGGCTTCGCCGCCGACCCGACACCACCCGGCCATTCGCGCCGGGTTGTACTCCCTGCCACACCCCCTGTAATATTGATAAGCGTCCGTAATCAAACGCCATCAAACCCAGCCTGCATCGGTCATTCTGGCCACACATCCTTTATCACTGCGTCATCGATGTGCGCGGGATGCTTGCATGCTCCAGGGCATGATGTTATGTTGAGACTCCCGGGAAACCGCCTTTCCCCTGGTCAACTTTCTTTCGTCGCCTACTATGCAATCTACCCACCGTCCTCCGCTCATGGCGTTTGCGCTGAAATCGCTCACCGCAGCCGTGGCCAGTGCAGTGTTCCTCTCTTCCGCCGCCACCGCGGCCGGGCTGGGAAAACTGACGGTGCTGTCGGCGCTCGGCCAGCCGCTGCGCGCCGAAATCGAACTGACGACCAGCGCGGGCGAAGACCCGGCCAGCATGGCAATCAAGCTGGCTTCGCCGGACGCCTTCCGCGCCGCGAACATCGAATTCAATCCGGCCCTGCTGTCGCTGCGCTTCAATGTGGAGCAGCGCGGCGGCCGTCCGGTCATCCGCGTCACCTCGTCCCAGCCGCTGAACGAGCCTTTCGTCGACATGCTGCTCGAGCTGTCCTGGAATAACGGCCGCCTGGTACGCGAATACACCTTCCTGCTGGATCCGGCCGAACTGCGCGCCACCCAGCCGGCCCAGGTGGCCGCCGCGC
>NZ_JBAMDH010000078.1:0-6961 GCF_036961685.1 Massilia sp. DD77 | reverse complement strand
GCGAGCTGGTGCTGGCCGGCGCCGACCAGCTGCTGGCGGTGCTGCGCCCGATGCTGGCGATCGGCGCGCGCGAGGCGAGCCAGGCGCCCTGGCTGCTGCTGCTCGAACTGCTGCTCCTGACCCGGCGCGAAAAGGACTTCGAAGAAACGGCGATGGATTACTGCGTCACCTTCGAGGTGTCGCCGCCCTCCTTCGAGGCGCTGCAGCATGTCTCCACCGCGGTCTCCACGGCCGCGCCCGCCACTGGCGGCGGCGACCGCTTCATGCTGCCGGCCGTGCTGGCCCACGACGCGGCGCCGCTATGCGCGGCCATCGACGCCTATGCGGCCGGGCGCGACACCCTGGTGCTGGACTGCTCGCGCCTGGCGCGCATGGACTATGTCTGCGCCAGCGCCCTGCTGGCCCACCTGCGCACGCACATGGAAGACGGAAAGCGGATCGAGCTGCGCGAGCTGAACCACCTCGTCACCACCCTGCTGCGCCTGCTCGGCGTGGGCGAGGGCCTGAAGCTGTATCCGCACCGGTATTAAGGCGAGAATCGCCCTCAGTCCGGGGGCGGCGCAGCACTCAGCAGTCCGATAGTGAATTGCATGCGATTTGCCATCTCGGCCTGCCACTTCTCGTCGAGCAAAGGCCGGACCGTGGCGAATCCCGCCCTGATCCGCGGCAACAGGTCGCGCAGGTAATCCGCCGTTTCCTGCCTGCTGCAAAAACCGAAGCGGTGGGCATCGGCCACCACGGCGTCGCGCGAAATATCGAAGCGCCCCAGCGCGAGCTGCATCTGCAGGCGTGCCGGCCTTTCCAGCGGGTTGGGCACCACGTCGAAGGCCGGCGCAAGACGCCAGCGCCCCTCCTGCGCGCTGTATACGACGGCGTGGTTGCGCACATGGTCGTCATCGTTGCCGCAGACGGCGTTGAACACCATGCGGCCGAACAGTTCGATGCGGTCTTCGAGTGGCGCGCCGATCCGTTTCAGCTCCTCGGCAAAACGCGGATAGCTCCAGCGGTCGGTCTGGGTAAAATCATCCGGGTATTCGGCCTGCAGCAGCGAAGCCGCGCTGACGCACATATGGCGCTGGCGGCCACTGCGGTCGAAGCGCAGGACCCGTACCGCACTGCGCCCCCCGCTCGCGGGGTGGAAAACGGTCTGCGCAAAACGCAGGCCGCTCGCCGCCCCCCATTGCTGGGCCATGTGCTCGAGCCGCGGAATGTCCTCGACATCGGTCGCGATCTCGGGCTTGACCAGCCAGTATTGTCCGTCTTCTCCCTGGACGGTCGCTTTCGGCCGTGCTCCGCCAACGCTGGCGGTCTGTACCAGGCGCGCACGGATGCCGGCGCGCACCGTTGGCTTGCGCTCCGCCAGGGCGACCAGCTCTTCCACCACCTGGTCGAGCTTGGGCAAGGTCGGACTGTCGAGCCTGGTGCCGGGAAATGTCAAACTCGTCCCGATGGCAAGCGCGCCCCACCGGTCGAGATTGCTCGCTTTCAGGAGATACTGCAGCGGCGGCGCATTTTCCGGCAAATTGTATTCGCGACGCAGCAGGGCCTGGCCCCATGCGTCCGGGGAGGCGTCGCGCAGCACATCGTGCAGGCCGCGATAGCGCGCTGCCGCAAACTCGCGTCCCGGCAGGAAAGGCAGGTTGACCGGGTCGATGGCCCACGCCAGGCCTGCATCGACGTACGACGGGGCATAGCGGAACAGGCCCTCGCCCGCACTGCCCGTCTTGTACCTGCCAACGGTCACCCATTCCCCGGTATCCGGACGCTGGAGATAGACGTAGAGCGGCTTAGAAATACTCGGCATCGGCGCCACCCTTTTCCTGCCTGCCAGGCTTGACGCGCTGTCCTGTCCCCTGCCATAGCTCGGCCGGCAAGGAAGGGATGGCCTGGTCGGCCAGGCCCAGGGTCAGCAGGGCGGCAAGGTAGGCGCCGACGCCCGCACTGGGATCGCCTTGTTCGAGACGGCGCAAGGTGGTTCGGGAAACCCCGAGGCGTGTGCAGAGATCGGCAGCCGTGATGCGCTGCTGCAAGCGCTGGGTGTGGATGCACTTGCCCCACATGGCAAGACGCTCCCGCACCAGGGTCGGCCACATCTCGGGGCTCAGGATTCGTTTTGGCATTGCCAGGACCTGTTCATAGAAAAGACATTATGCGATTTAAAGTATCGTCTATAAACACCTAAGACAGCAATCTATGTTTATAGAGAATCCTTTATATCGCATAAAAGGACTTCTATGAACATTTTTGTGGTTTCCGGCCAGACGCCGGGGCCGGCCGGGAAGCAAGCTTGCCCCGGTCCGGGCCATGGCGAGATTAATGTCGAGCTCATCTTGCAATTTTATGCACGGCCCCCAACTTCGCCTTGCTAGACAACCACGAGGTCAAACATGGAACAATTTCACGGCACCACCATCGTCAGCGTAAGGCGCGGCAACCAGGTTGCGCTCGGCGGCGATGGCCAGGTCACGCTCGGCAACGTCGTCATGAAGGGCTCGGCCCGCAAGGTACGCAAGCTGTACCAGGGCAAGGTCTTGTGCGGCTTCGCCGGCGGCACCGCCGATGCCTTCACCCTGCTCGACCGCTTCGAAGCGAAACTCGAGAAACACCAGGGCAACCTGCTGCGCGCCTCGGTCGAACTGGCCAAGGACTGGCGCACCGACCGCGTGCTGCGCCGCCTGGAAGCGATGCTGCTGGTGGCCGACAAGGAATCGACCCTGATCATCACCGGCAATGGCGACGTGCTGGAGCCGGAAGACGGCATCGGCGCGATCGGCTCGGGCGGCGTCTACGCCCAGTCCGCCGCCAAGGCCTTGTACGAGAACACCGAGCTGCCGGCCGCCGAAGTCGTCAAGAAGGCGCTGACCATCGCCGGCGAGCTGTGCATCTATACGAACCTGTCCCACATCATCGAAACCCTGGATTGACAATGGCCGCCATCATGAACATGACCCCACCCGAAATCGTCTCCGAACTGGACAAGCATGTGGTCGGCCAGGGCAAGGCCAAGCGCGCGGTCGCGATCGCGCTGCGCAACCGCTGGCGCCGCCAGCAGGTCGAGGAACCGCTGCGCCACGAGATCACCCCGAAGAACATCCTCATGATCGGCCCCACCGGGGTCGGCAAGACCGAGATCGCGCGCCGCCTGGCCAAGCTGGCCGACGCGCCCTTCATCAAGATCGAGGCCACCAAGTTCACCGAGGTCGGCTATGTCGGCCGCGACGTCGACACCATCATCCGCGACCTGATCGACATCGGCATCAAGCAGACCCGCGCCAGCGAACAAAAGAAAGTGCGCCAGCGCGCCGAAGACGCGGCCGAGGACCGCATCATCGACATCCTGGTGCCGCCGGCGCGCGACTTCGGCTTCAACGTCAACAGCGGCGAAAGCAAGGAAGGCGACGCCACCCGCCAGACCTTCCGCAAGCGCCTGCGCGAAGGCTCGCTCGACGACCGCGAGATCGAGATCGAAGTGGCCGACGCCATGCCGCAGATGGAAATCATGGCCCCGCCAGGCATGGAGGAAATGACCGAGCAGATCAAGTCGATGTTCGCCGGGGTGGGCAACGCGCGCAAGAAGGCGCGCAAGATGAAGATCAAGGAAGCGCTGAAGCTGCTGGCCGAGGAGGAAGCCGCCAAGCTGGTCAACGAGGACGAGCTCAAGCAGAAGGCGATCGCCAACGTCGAGCAGAACGGCATCGTGTTCCTGGACGAGATCGACAAGATCGCCACCCGTTCCGAGCACGGCGGCGCCGACGTCTCGCGCGCCGGCGTGCAGCGCGACCTGCTGCCGCTGGTCGAGGGCACGACGGTGAACACCAAGTACGGCATGATCCGCACCGATCACATCCTGTTCATCGCCTCGGGCGCCTTCCACCTGTCCAAACCCTCGGACCTGATCCCCGAGCTGCAGGGCCGCTTCCCGATCCGGGTCGAACTGGAGTCGCTCTCGATCGAGGACTTCAAGAGCATCCTGACCTCGACCGACGCCAGCCTGACCAAGCAGTACGAAGCGCTGCTGGCGACCGAAGGCGTGAAGGTCGAGTTCCTGGACGACGGCATCCACCGCCTGGCCGAGATCGCGTTCTCGGTCAACGAGCGCACCGAGAACATCGGCGCGCGCCGCCTCTACACGGTGATGGAAAAACTGCTCGAGGAAGTCTCGTTCAGCGCCGGCGCCGAAAAGGACCAGGTGGTGCGGATCGACACGTCCTACGTCAACGAACGGCTCGACAAGCTGGCGGTCAACGAAGACCTGTCGCGCTACGTACTGTAACCCCCACGGAGGCCCGCATGGCGAACAAGGCATTGGCGACCCGGCAGAAGATGCGCTTGCGGGTCGAACCCTCGCAACAATTCGGCAAGCCACGCAATCCGATCGCGGCCCTGGCCAAGGCGCGCGCGGCCGGTTCGCACACAAAGCCCCTGTCGAGCGAGCGGCAGGCCGCCAAGCGGGACCTCAAGAAAGTCAAGCTGGTCGCGGACGAGGACGAATAGCTTCGGCTCGCTTCCCCGGCCGGTGCGCTGCATCGCCCGCCCTCGCAAGGACCACGCCCGCGTGAGCGGCGAAACCTGGTCCCGTTGGCGCACCGCTTTTCCTTTCTCCTTCCTTCCGTCTCAGAAAGCTCTTGCACCCGGCAAACTCATGCCGCGCCAGGTGCATGGCTGCCCACTTGGGTGCGCCAACGGGAAACCCCGGCCATTCCCCGACATGCGCCATATCTCGTCCGCATTGATCAGTTCATTGAGCAGTTCATTAAGCAATTCACCCGCGATCGTATGCACGCTGCTTACTACGCGCATGGCAAGCACGCCGGTAATGACCATGCATAGAATACGAATGATTATTCAAAAAGGATTTTTTATCCCATGTAAATATTATTATTCAATTCGAGCAAAATATCTTGCAAATGCCCTCGCGCCTCGCCTAATATCACCAGGCCCTCACAAGAAAAACATGAATAAATGCGCGGCCAGGTGTCTGGCCGTAGATAACCGGCATCGGGATAGCACGACAATCATTCATTATTCATAAGAACAATGGCTATATATACCGAACAGCCAGTCAGACTGAAGAAGCACTTTACCGCACTGGTCGCCAGCTGGTTTGGCGTCTTCTTTTTGATCAGTCAGCTGCTCATTCCCGCGGTGCCGGTCATGGCGAGTGTGGGCGGCGCTTGCGCCATTGCGATCGCCGCAGGGGCCGGCACTGTTTTCCTGGTCAAGGAAGCAAGCCACAGTACGATGAAGAAAGTATGGATGTGTTCTCTAGTATTGAATGCGGGTCTCGCGATAATGCAATTTTCAAGAATTTATAACATGGTGCATTCAACGCCATAATAAGGCGGGCCATCATTGATAAAGAATTTCATGCCATGAAAACCTGGAATGTTTTCGAGCATGATCAGGGCTCTATCGCAACTCTCGACCTGATGAGTCGACGTGATAGAAGATGGACCGCAGCATTTCTGCGAAATAATGGAGATAAATAAAGTGCGTGAATTGAATGCAAAAGAAGTAGACGTGGTCGCTGGCGCAAGCGTGTCGGGCGTTGGCCAGGCAATGGCTGCCGGTGGTGCAATCCTGCTGGGCGTTGCCGCCTTGCCAATCGTTGCTCCGGTCGCGGGCACCATTGCCATGTTTGGCGCTGCTTGGGGTATCGGCGGTGCGCTGATCTGGGGCAAGAGCGAAATGCTGGAGCGCAAGACCTCGGTCTAAGCGATTGTCCAGCTTCGGCTGATCTTCGCACGGTCGAATCGCCCGGCATGGGCGATTCGACCGCTGTTTTTCAGGCTTCCCGTGCCATTCCATGCCTGATCGGCGGCGGAATGTTTCCAGTCTCCCGTCTGCCCCTGCCTGCTCCCGCCATCGCACGCTGGGGATCGCCTGCAGCGACACCTCGCCATCCGCGCTTGTTCCCGCTGCCGTTCAACGGTAGAGTTCCTCACCTGACCACCACCTCCCTGCCCCCATGAGCTCACCCGACCTCGTTCTCGACGTCCTGCGCGCCCAGCTGCGCGCGGCCGGCATCACCTACAAGGCGCTGGCCGAACGCATCGGCGTGAGCGAATCGAGCGTCAAGCGCATGTTCGGGCAGAAGGACATGGCCTTGTCGCGCCTGGCGCAGATCTGCCAGGTGACGGGCATCGCGATGGAGGAGGTGCTGCGCGGCGCGCTCGAGGCGCGGCCCCAGGCCGACACCCTGAGCCTGCCGCAGGAAACCTCGCTGGTGGCCAATCCGCGCCTGCTGCTGGTGGCGATCTGCTGCCTCGGCCACTGGAGCCTGGAACAGATCGTCGAGACCTACCGCCTGAGCGATGCAGAATGCATCAAGCTGCTGGTGGAGCTCGACCGGCTGGGCGTGATCGAACTCAAGCCGCTGAACCGCTACACGCTGCGGGTATCGAACGCCTTCCGCTGGCTGCCCGACGGGCCGGTGCAGCGCTACTTCCGCGAGCACGTGGTGGCGGATTATTTCGCGGGCGGCTTCGACGGCGCCGGCGAAACCTTGCTGTGCCTGCCGGCGCGGCTGTCGGCGGCGAGTGCGCAGGAAGTGGCGCAGAAGATCGGGCAACTGGGGGCGGAACTGGCCAGGCTGCACCGCAACGACCGCCGCTTGCCGGACGACGAGCGCGAAGGCTTCACGCTGCTGGTGGGATTCAGGTCGTGGGAGCTGGCGGCATTCACGGCCTTGCGGCGCTAGGTCCCTGGGCGCCAAGCCTTACTGGGTCGTCGAATTCTGTCCCACCGGGCTGTTCACCGAACGGGTCGGCGGCGGCATCTGCACCTGGTTCGGCGGCGGCGGCGCATTCGGATCGGCCGGCGGCCCCTCGGTTGCGCCCGGATCCATCTGCGGCTCCGGCACGCTCTGGGTAGTCCCCTGCATCGGCGCCGCGCCGCGCTCATAGTTGCCCGGCGACGGGGCCGGCTGCTGCATGCCTGGCGGCGCGCTGACCACGCCTGG
>NZ_JBAMDH010000077.1:0-7027 GCF_036961685.1 Massilia sp. DD77 | reverse complement strand
GGGCCGGTGCGCGGGCAGGAGCAGGCGCGTGGTGGCGGGCATGGCATCGTGCATGGCCGCGCGTACGGTGCCGGCCGGAGTGTCGCACGGGGGCGCGCACAGGGGCGCGACCCGCGGCGTATGGACGCCGCATAGGGAGCGTGGCCGGGGTAGCCCGGCGGTATCCATGCCCGGCGTTTCGCGCTATGATGCCCCTCGGCATATGCCAACCCCGCTCACCTCCGACAGAGAACAATATGCAACTGAGACACGCTACGCTCGCCGCCATGCTGGCCGCCGCGTTCGGTGCGCAACCTGCACTCGCACAATCTGCGCCTGCAGCATCCTGCGCCGCTACCGGCCCTTCCTTGACCTACCCGGACTCCAGGAAGACCGACCAGCTCGACAACTACCACGGCACCACGGTCGCCGATCCCTACCGCTGGCTCGAGGACGCGAACAGCGCCGAGACCAAATCCTGGGTCGAGGCCCAGAACAAGGTGACCCAGGCCTACCTGGCGCAGATCCCGCAGCGCGAGGCGATCCGCCAGCGCCTGACCCAGCTGTGGAACTACGAGCGCTACAGCGTACCGGAGCAGGAGGGCGGCCGCTATTTCTACACCCGCAACGACGGCCTGCAGAACCAGTCGGTGCTGTACACGCTCAAGAAGCTCGGCGACACGCCGCGCGTGCTGCTCGACCCGAACACCCTGGCCGCGGACGGCACCGTGGCCCTGGCCGGCGCGGAAGTCAGCCCGGACGGCAAACTGCTGGCCTACAGCATCGCGGCTTCCGGCTCGGACTGGAACGAGATCAAGGTACGCGACATCGCGACCGGCAAGGACCTCGACGACCACGTCAAATGGGTCAAGTTCTCGAACACCGCCTGGACCAAGGACGGCAAGGGCTTCTTCTACAGCCGCTACGACGAGCCGAAGGAAGCCACCAAGCTGGCCGACGTGAACTACTTCCAGAAGCTCTACTTCCACCGCATCGGCACCCCGCAGAGCGCCGACATCCTGGTCTACGACCGTCCGGACCAGAAGGAATGGGGCTTCGGCGGACAGACCACGGACGACGGCCGCTACCTGGTGATCACCACTACCAAGGGCACCGCGCCGAAATACCGCATCTCCTACAAGGACCTGTCCAAGCCCGACAGCAAGGTGGTCGACCTGATCGACAACTTCGACGCCGGCTACGACTTCATCGACAACGTCGGCAGCGTGTTCTACTTCAGCACCGACCGCAACGCGCCGCGCAAGCGCATCGTCGCCATCGACGTGAGCAAGCCGCTCGAAACCAACTGGAAAGAGGTCGTCGCCGAATCCGCCGACACCCTGGTGGGCGCCGACATCATCAACCACCAGCTGGTGCTCGAATACCTGAAGGACGCGCGCAGCGTCGTGCGCGTGGTCGACCTGAAGGGCAAGGCCGTGCGCGAGATCGCCCTGCCGGGCATCGGCTCGGTGGGCGGCCTGCAAGGGAAGAAGGGCGATACCGAGACCTTCTTCTCCTTCACCGGCTATACCACCCCGACCACGATCTACCGCCTGAACCTGAAGGACGGCAAGAGCAGCGTGTTCCGCCAGCCGAAGGTCGCCTTCAACCCGGCCGACTACGAAACCCGCCAGCAGTTCTACACCAGCCGCGACGGCACCAAGGTGCCGATGTTCATCGTGTCGAAGAAGGGCCTCAAGATGGACGGCTCGAACCCGACCTACCTGTACGGCTACGGCGGCTTCAACATCTCGCTGACCCCGGCCTTCTCGCCGGCCAACCTGGCCTGGATGGAAATGGGCGGCGTCTACGTGGTGGCCAACCTGCGCGGCGGCGGCGAATACGGCGAAGCCTGGCACCAGGCAGGCACCAAGCTGCACAAGCAGAACGTATTCGACGACTTCATCGGCGCGGCCGAATGGCTGGTGGCGAACAAGCTCACCTCGCCGGCAAAGCTGGCGATCGGCGGCGGCTCGAACGGCGGCCTGCTGGTGGGCGCCGCGATGACCCAGCGTCCGGAACTGTTCGGCGCCGCGATTCCGGCCGTGGGCGTGATGGACATGCTGCGCTTCCACAAGTTCACCATCGGCTGGGCCTGGACCTCGGACTACGGCTCGTCGGAGAACCCGGACGAGTTCAAGGCCCTGGTCAAGTACTCGCCGCTGCACAACCTGAAGGCCGGCACCTGCTATCCGGCCACCATGGTCACCACGGCCGATCACGACGACCGCGTGGTGCCGGCGCACAGCTTCAAGTACGCCGCCGCGGCCCAGGCCGCGCAGGCGGGCGCCGCGCCGATCCTGATCCGCATCGATACCAAGGCGGGCCATGGCGCGGGCAAGCCGACCACCAAGCAGATCGAGGAAGTGGCCGACCGCTGGGGCTTCCTGTCGCGCGAGCTGAAGATGGGTGAGCTGAAGACGGGAGACGCAGCGAAGGCAGTGGGCGGTTCGCACTAGGCCCGAGCGTCGTGTCGACATGAAAACGGCTGCCGGAGCGATCCGGCAGCCGTTTTTTCATTCTTTCGTAGGGTTGGCGGCGTCGCCGCCGACGCGTTCAAGGAGCGCCGGAACCGCCACGGTCTACCAGAGTCCGGTATCAGCGCGTCCGCGGGAAACCCGCCGACCCTACCGGTGCACGACAACCAGCAAGGCCTTGGCCTCGGTCTTCCCCGCATTGCGGATCACATGATCCTGGTCCGCCGGATACCGCGCCGTGCCCCCGTGCCGGATCTTCTTTTTCTCGTCACCCACCTCGAGTTCGACGGACCCGATCACCACGCTCAGGTGCTCGCTGGTCCCCGGATCATGCGCCTGCGAGGCCAGCGCCCCACCGGGCGCCAGGGTCAGCTCATACCATTCATACTTGCCGGCCAGGTCCATCGGACCGAGGATGCGCAGCGAATAGCCGGCATGCGCGCCGGGCAGGGTGGGGATCTCGTGGGCGTCCACCACCCGGATCAGCTCCGTCGGGCGCACTTCGGACGACAGCAATTCGCTAATCTGTACGCCCAGGGCGTTTGCCAGGCGCCATGTGATGGCGATCGTCGGGTTGGCTTTCTCGCGTTCGATCTGGGACAGCATCGACTTGGACACGCCCGCGATGCGCGACAAATCCTCCAGGGTGAGGCCGCGTGCGAGGCGCAGGCGCTGTAGCGTGGCGCCAACTTCTGGCGGAGCGTTGTTTGCTAGACTTTTATTCATTGCCTATGGAAGTGTTACTTCGAGCTGTAGCTTGCCAAGTTCATTGGCCGAGGGTAAGATTCAATATATTGAATTTTCGTTCGACATAAAGAACCACGTTTTCTGAATCGAACGAGTCAACGGTACAACATTCGCCAACAACCGGTCAAGCCGGACTACCAGGAGAGCAGCACATGAGCGATCAAGCCTTTTACAGCACCCTCCAGCAAAAACTCGACACGCTGAAAACCGAGGGCCTGTTCAAGCCGGAGCGGGTGCTGGCTTCGCGCCAGGGCGCCGAAGTCATCGCCCAGGACGGCCGCAGCCTGATCAACATGTGCGCGAATAACTACCTGGGCCTGTCTGGCGATCCGGAAACCCAGAAGGCCGCCGCGGCCGCGCTCGAACAATACGGCTACGGCCTGTCCTCGGTGCGCTTCATCTGCGGCACCCAGACCGTGCACAAGGAACTCGAGCAAAAGCTCTCCGCCTTCCTCGGCACCGAGGACACCATCCTGTACGCGGCCGCCTTCGACGCCAACGGCGGCGTGTTCGAGCCCCTGTTCGACGAGAACGACGCGATCATCTCCGACGCCCTGAACCACGCCTCGATCATCGACGGGGTTCGCCTGTGCAAGGCGGCGCGCTACCGCTACGCCAACAACGACATGGCCGACCTGGAAAAACAGCTGGTCGCGGCCACCGAGGCGGGCAAGCGCCACAAGATCATCGTCACCGACGGCGTGTTCTCGATGGACGGCACCATCGCCCAGCTGGACAAGATCGTCGAGCTGGCCGAGAAATACGGCGCCCTGACCATGATCGACGAATCGCACGCATCGGGCTTCATGGGCAAGACCGGCCGCGGCACCCACGAGCACTGCGGTGTGATCGGCAAGATCGACATCATCACCGGCACCCTGGGCAAGGCCCTGGGCGGCGCCATGGGCGGCTTCACCTCGGGCCGCAAGGAAGTCATCGAGACCCTGCGCCAGAAGTCGCGCCCCTACCTGTTCTCGAACACCCTGGCGCCGATGATCGCCGGCGCCTCGCTGGCGGTGCTGGACCGCATCAGCAAGTCGACCGAGCTGCGCGACCGCCTGCACGAGAACACCGCCTACTTCCGCAAGGAGATCGAGCGGATCGGCTTCACCATCAAGCCGGGCACCCACCCGGTGGTGCCGGTGATGCTGTTCGACGCCCCGGTGGCCCAGAAATTCGCCGCCCGCATGTTCGAACTGGGCGTGCTGCTGTCCGGCTTCTTCTACCCGGTGGTGCCGATGGGCCAGGCGCGCGTGCGCGTGCAGCTCTCGGCCGCGCATACCCGCGAGCAGCTCGACAAGGTGCTGGCCGCCTTCGAACAGGCCGGCCGCGAGCTGGGCATCATCAAGAGCAACTAATCAGAGCAAAGATCGGAACAACATGGAACGCATCCTCATCATCGGCGCCAACGGCCAGATCGGTAGTGAACTCGTCACCGCCCTGGCGGAGCAGCACGGCCAGAACAATGTGATCGCCTCGGACATCGGCGCGAACAACGTCTACGGCGCGGCGCGCTACACCCAGCTCGACGTGCTGGACAAGGCGCGCCTGGCGCAGCTGATCGACAGCGAAGGCATCACCCAGGTCTACCAGCTGGCGGCGCTGCTGTCGGCCACCGGAGAAAAGGCGCCGCTGAAGGCATGGACCCTGAACATGGACGGCCTTCTGAACATCCTCGAGGTCGCGCGTGAACGCGGCGAAGCGGGCAAGCCGCTGAAGATCTTCTGGCCTTCGTCGATCGCGGCCTTCGGCCCGAACACCCCTGCCGAGAACACCGCCCAGTACACGGTGATGGACCCGACCACGATCTACGGCATCAGCAAGCTGGCCGGCGAGCGCCTGTGCGAGTACTACCACAGCAAGTACGGCGTGGACGTGCGCAGCATCCGCTACCCGGGCATCATCAGCTTCAAGTCGCCTCCGGGCGGCGGCACCACAGACTATGCGATCGCGATCTTCCACTCGGCGCTCAAGGGCGAGACCTATGAATGCTTCCTGGGTCCGGAAACCACGCTGCCGATGATCTACATGCCGGACGCGATCCGCGCCACCATCGAACTGATGGACGCCGCGCCCGAGAAAGTGGCGATCCGCTCCTCGTACAACGTCGCCGGCGTGTCCTTCAACCCGCGCGAACTGTCGGCCGCCATCAAGAAGGCGCTGCCGGAGTTCGAGATCGCCTATAAGCCGGACAGCCGCCAGCAGATCGCCGACTCCTGGCCGAAGAGCCTGGACGACAGCCGCGCCCGTAGCGACTGGGGCTGGAAAGCCCGCATCGGCGTCGAGGAAATGGTCGCCGACATGCTGAAGAACATCGACGTCGGCGTCAGCGCCTGAATGTCCTTTTCACCATAATTATAAAAAACTGAATAGTCGAGACAACAGATGGACATGAGTGTATTTGATCTGTTCAAGATCGGTATCGGACCGTCGAGCTCCCACACGGTGGGCCCGATGGCGGCCGGGCGCCGCTTCCTGCTGGAGTGCGGTGCGCTGGACGAAGCGGTGGGCGTCGAAGCCCATCTCTACGGTTCGCTGGCGCTGACCGGCGTCGGCCACGCGACCGACAAGGCGGTGATCCTGGGCCTGATGGGCGAAACCCCGCAGGACATCGATCCCGACACGGTCGAGGACAAGCTGGCCGAGGCCGAGCTGGACGGCGTCATCAAACTGCTGGGCACGAAGGAAGTCCCGTTCCGCTATGCCACGGGCCTGGTCTGGCACAAGGCCTCGACCCTCCCCGAGCACCCGAACGGCATGAAGTTCGTGCTCAAGCTGCGTGACGGCAGCGTCATCGAACGCATTTATTACTCCGTGGGCGGCGGCTTCATCACCGCGGCCGGCGAAAGCCAGGCGCGCGCCGCGGAAGCGCCGGCGGCCAGCGTGCCTTTCCCCTTCAGCACCATGGCGGACCTGCTGGCGCACGGCCGGCAGCATGGCCTGAGCATCCCGCACATGCTGCGCGCGAACGAGCTGTCGCGGATCAGCGAGGCCGAGCTCGACGCGGGCCTGGACCGCATCTGGCAGGTGATGCGCGACTGTATCGCCCACGGCCTGGTGACCGAAGGCCAGCTTCCGGGCGGCCTCAATGTGAAGCGCCGCGCCGCCAAGCTGTGGAAACAAGCCCACTGCGTCGAGGGCAAGCGCGTCAACGAACTGCCGCACGACGCCACCCACCACGTGACCCTGTACGCGATGGCGGTGAACGAGGAGAACGCGGCCGGCGGGCGCGTGGTGACTGCGCCGACCAACGGCGCGGCCGGCATCATCCCGGCGGTGCTGCGCTACTACGCCGAAGATTGCCGTCCGAGCGATCCGGCGCGCGGCATCCGCGATTTCCTGCTGACGTCCGCCGCGATCGGCATGCTGTGCAAGAAGAACGCCTCGATCTCCGGCGCCGAAGTAGGCTGCCAGGGCGAAGTCGGCGTGGCCTGCGCCATGGCGGCGGCCGGCCTGGTGGCGGCCCTGGGCGGATCCAACGAACGCATCGAGAACGCGGCCGAAATCGGCATCGAGCACCACCTGGGCATGACCTGCGACCCGATCGGCGGCCTGGTGCAGATTCCCTGCATCGAGCGCAACGGCATGGGCGCGATCAAGGCGATCACCGCGGCCTCGCTGGCCATGAAGGGCGACGGCACCCACTTCGTCAGCCTGGACAACGTCATCGAGACGATGCGGCAGACGGGGGCGGATATGCAGGTGAAGTACAAGGAGACGTCGCTGGGTGGGCTGGCGGTGCATGTGGTGACTGTCAATCACGCGGCTTGCTGAGGCGCTGACGGCTGATCAAGCAAACTTGGGTCCCCGCGAAGGTGCACTGT
>NZ_JBAMDH010000076.1:0-7443 GCF_036961685.1 Massilia sp. DD77 | reverse complement strand
CGCAGCCCAGCCGGGCGCCACCTACAAGCTCATGATCAAGCCCTGGGGCACGATCCTGGTCAATGGCGTCAACCGAGGCGTGAGCCCCCCGCTCAAGCGCCTCACCTTGCCAGCGGGCCAGCACACGATCCGTATCATCAATCCGAGCTTCCCCGAACATGCGGTGACGGTGAACTCGGTCAAGGGCGAGACCGCCATCATCGAGCTCGATTTCACCCAGGGAGGCAGCGATTGAAGCGCGCAATGAAGTATGACCATCCGGGGCGCCTGGCCCTTGCGGGGCTGATGGCCCTGACCCTGTCGGCTTGCGCCCAGCTCGAACAATTGCTCGACAAGCCAGAGCCGCGGCGCCAGCCGGTGCGGGTGGAGGACAAGTCGCGCCCGCGCGCGGAGCGGGCCGAGCGGACGGAGAAGGTGGAACGCCCGGTACGCGTGGACCGGCAAGCCCCGGACCGCGACGACATCGCCCTGCGCGAAGGCATCCACCTGTACAACGAGGGCGAATACAACGCGGCCATCAAGCGCCTGAACTCCGGCGACATGAACGGCGCGTCCCAGCGCAACCGGCTGGCTGCGCTCAAGTACACCGCCTTCAGCTATTGCGTCACCGGCCGCCAGGCCCAGTGCCGCCAGAGCTTCGAGCGCGCCCTCAAGCTCGATCCCGGCTTCGACCTCGGCCCCGGCGAACACGGCCACCCGCTGTGGGGGCCGGTATTCGCCAAAGCCAAACAGACCTCGGGGCGCTGAGACCGCTCAGACCTTGATACTGGCCGGATAGGTGGGCGCGCGGCGCCGGCGGCTGGCCTGCTCGTAGGCATAGGCCATGCCGATCAGCGCCGCTTCGCTCCAGGCCGTGCCCACGAAGGACAGGCCGACCGGCAGGCCGCGCGTATAGCCGGCCGGGACCGTGATGTGCGGATAGCCCGCCACCGCGGCCGGCGACGAGAAGCTGCCGCCGTAATGGTCGCCGTTGATGTAGTCGGTCAGCCAGGCCGGGCCGCCGGTGGGCGCGACCAGCGCGTCCAGCCTGTACTCGCGCAGCACCTGGTCGATGCCCTCCTCGCGCGAGAACCGCAGGTTGTTTGCCAGCGCTTCCTTGTATTCCTTCGCCTCCAGCCCCGGCTTGGCCTGGGCCGCGATCAGGTGCTCCTGGCCGAAGTAAGGCATTTCCCTGCCCGCCTGCTTGTCGTTGAACGCGATGATGTCGGCCATGGTCTTGACCGGCGCATGGGGCGCGTAGGCCGCCAGATAGGCTTCCAGGTCTGGACGGAACTCATGGAGCAGCACCGCCAGCTCGCTCTCGTTGTACTTGTCGGTATTGGGCAGCTTGACGTCGACCAGCACCGCGCCCTGGGCCTTGAGCAGCGCCAGCTCCTTCTCGATCAGCGCGTCGACCGCGTCGTGCGCGCCGAAGAAATTACGCGCCACGCCGATGCGCCTGCCCTGCAGCCCGTCCTTGCGCAGCGCCGCCGCATAGCCGGGCTTGCGCGCGGCGCTGCCGTGGGTGGCCGCGTCCAGCGGGTCCTCGCCGGCCAGGGCTTCCAGCAGCAGGGCCGCGTCGGCCACGCTGCGCGTCATCGGGCCGGCCGTGTCCTGCGAATGGGCGATGGGGATGATGCCGCTGCGGCTGACGAGACCGAGCGTCGGCTTGATGCCGACGATGCCGCAGCTCGAGGACGGCGACACGATCGAGCCGTCGGTTTCGGTGCCGACCGCCAGCGTGGCGAGGCTGGCCGCGATCGCCGCGCCCGAACCCGAGCTCGAGCCGCTGGTGTTGCGGTCGAGCGCATACGGATTCCTGGTTTGGCCGCCGCGTCCGCTCCAGCCGCTGGTCGAGCGCGTCGAACGCATATTGGCCCACTCCGACAGGTTGGTCTTGCCCAGGATGACGGCGCCGGCCGCGCGCAGCTGGGCCGCCACGTGCGCGTCCTTGCTGGCACGCACGCCGTCCAGGGCCAGCGAGCCGGCGCTGGTGCACATGCGGTCGCCGGTGGCGATATTGTCCTTCAGCAGGACCGGGATGCCGTGCAGCGGACCGCGCAGCTTGCCGGCCGCCCTTTCACGGTCGAGCTCGGCCGCGATCCTGAGGGCGTCGGGATTCGTTTCGATGACAGCATTGATGCGCGGACCGGCGCGGTCGATGGCATTGATGCGCGCCAGGTAACGCGACACCAGCGCATGCGCACTCAGCTTACCGGCGGCCATCGCCTCCTGCTGCTCCTTCACCCCGGCGTCGAGGATGCCGCCGGCCTCTGGCACGGCCGCCGCGGCCGTGTTCGTCGCACCGGCCACGGCGCCGGCCACCACTCCCAGTCGTACGAAATCCCTGCGGTCCATGCGGTCTCCTGTTGTTTTATTTAAAGCAATAGGATAGCAGCGCGGGATTGGCACGCGCCGTCATTACAGCGCAAAAAGTTGGCGCATCGTCGGGTCGGCGGCTATGCCGCCGGCGCGTTCAAGCGCCGTGGCGATTCTCGTCCACGGGAAGCCCGCGAAACCAATGGGCAAAAAAAACGCTGCCCGCAGGCAGCGTTTTTATTGAAAAGCCAGTGCTTAGTTACGCACGACCTTCTTGTACTCGTTGGTACGGGTGTCGATCTCGATGACGTCGTCCTGGCTCACGAACAGCGGCACCATCACGATGTGCTGGCGGCCTTCGATGGCGTTTTCGATCTTGGCTTCCTTCAGGACGTTACCCGAGGTGTTGCCCTTGACGGCCGGCTCCGAGTACACGATCTGGCGCGCGATGGTGGTCGGCAGTTCGACCGAAATCGCCTTGCCGTCGTAGAACACCGCTTCGCATTCCATACCGTCTTTCAGGTAGTTGATGGCGTCGCCCATGTTCTCTTCTTCGATCTCGTACTGGTTGTACTCTTCGTCCATGAAGACGAACAGCGGATCGGCGAAGTACGAGTAGGTGACCGGCTTCTTGTCCAGGACAACGACGTCGAACTTGTCATCGCCGCGGAACACGTTTTCCAGCGGCGCGTTGGTCAGCAGGTTCTTCATCTTCCACTTGTAGGTGAAACCGGTGCGGCTCGAACCGTTGACGTCGGAGCGCAGGACGATGAACGGCTTTTCATCAACCATGATGATGTTACCAACGCGAATTTCTTTAGCGAATTTCATAGTATATATACGTAAAAAGTAGTTGCATTAAATCATCGGTGGCTGGTAAGCAAGTGCCGTGAAGCCTACGTTTGATCCTCGGGGATTCACTGAGAATCCGTTACAGACTAACCGCGCATTATATCTGATTTTCCTGGGCGCGCCCCAGCTCGCGCGCGAAATCGAGCAGCTTCGTCGCCAAATCGCCATGCGCCAGCACTTCCCGGCGCCAAGTCGCGGCGCGTTCGGCAATGGCCGGCAATTCATCGCGCAATGCGGCCCATGCCTGCGGCCAGCCGTCCGGCGCGACGGCGCCGTTCCAGCCCAGTGAAAAC
Source organism: Massilia sp. DD77 (assembly GCF_036961685.1). Lineage (NCBI taxonomy): Bacteria > Pseudomonadati > Pseudomonadota > Betaproteobacteria > Burkholderiales > Oxalobacteraceae > Massilia > Massilia sp. DD77. The sequence continues at coordinate 4,000 of NZ_JBAMDH010000076.1, read as the reverse complement.
GCCTGCAGGGCCGGCAGTCCGGTTGCATAACGGGACAGGAAGGCGCGCAGTTTCTTGTGGTGCAGCTCTTCGTCCTGGGGATAGATGTGCCAGATGAACGGACGCCCGGCCCATTGGGCGCGCACCCAGGAATCCTCGCCGCGCACGAAGTTCAGGTCGCAGGCCCAGAGCAGCAGGTCGTAGTCGGGCTGGGCGACGAAGGGCAGCACCCGCACGCTCAGCGCGCCGCGCGTGGCGGCCGCGCCCGCGACCGGCTCGGCGTCGAGGAATTCGCCCACCGCCTGCGCCGCCACCCCCTCGGGCACCAGGCAGGCCACCGCCTCCTCGCCCTGCGCCCATATCTGGAACAGCTCGGCCACCGGCGCGTGCGGATAGCAGAACAGCGAGACCTTGCGCGCTCCGAGCTCCCGTTCCGACAGCTGGAAGCGCGCGAGGAACGCGCGCTGCGCGGCCTGGTCGCCCTGGAAGGCGATGCGGCGGGCCTCCAGGTCCTGTTCGCACAGCAGGCCGCCGGTCTGCGCGGTAAAGCCCGGGAAGAAGAAATGCTTGGTCAGCTTCAGGCGCGGGTGCATCGACGGCAGGCGGTGGCAGCCCTCGACCCAGTCCTCCGCCGTCAGGCCCTCGTAGTTCAGCCACACCGGGCGCGGCGTGCGGCGCGCCATCGCCTCGATATAGCCGGGCGGAATGTCGCAGCCGAAGAACTCGATCACGATGCCGGCCACGTCTTCCGGCGCGTAGACGCCGTCCTGCCCGGTCCAGTGGCGCACCGTGACGCCGCGCACGTGCTGCAGCGCGGCCGCCGTGTCGACCTCGGGGCAGATGCGGCGGAAGCTCGCCAGGTCGTCCACCCATAAGGTCACCGCCACACCGTGCTCATGGCGCAACTGGCGCGCGAGGCGCCAGCAGATGCCGATGTCGCCGTAATTGTCGACAACCTTGCAAAAGATTGCGAGGGTGGAAGCGGTGGACGAGTGTGGGAGCATGGCGGACATCGAGAAAAGCCGGTCGGCAAGGGCCGCCATTCTAACCGACTTCGGCATGACCGCTTTTTGCCGGCGGCCGGAAAAAGAAAAACCGGAGCAGCCAGGTGGCTTGCTCCGGTTTTTTCTGTCTGGCGTCCCCACGGGGATTCGAACCCCGGTACTCACCGTGAAAGGGTGATGTCCTAGGCCTCTAGACGATGGGGACCTAAAACGATGCTGCTACAAAAACTGTCGCCACAATGAGAAAACCGGAGCACCTCTCCGCGCATGCGCGTTGGTCTACTCCGGTTTAAGCTGGCGTCCCCACGGGGATTCGAACCCCGGTACTCACCGTGAAAGGGTGATGTCCTAGGCCTCTAGACGATGGGGACCTAAAACTGCTCTGCTACCGAACTACTCGCGTCGTCCGCAGCTTCCCTGGAAGGAAGCGCGCGCCGCGCTGATCAACTTTTACCAAATTCTTGGCGTCCCCACGGGGATTCGAACCCCGGTACTCACCGTGAAAGGGTGATGTCCTAGGCCTCTAGACGATGGGGACCCTGGACTGCCAGATACAACCTACTGCGCATCATTTTGCAACGTGGTGGAGGTAAGCGGGATCGAACCGCTGACCTCTTGCATGCCATGCAAGCGCTCTCCCAGCTGAGCTATACCCCCTACGGCAAAACAATATTCTAACATACTGCAACTACGTTTTACTACCCTCGGCAGCTGCGACATGGCTGGGTTGTCGCTGCTTTGCCTCGGTCACTCCTGCCAGTTACCTGGCGTCCCCACGGGGATTCGAACCCCGGTACTCACCGTGAAAGGGTGATGTCCTAGGCCTCTAGACGATGGGGACCTGGAAACAACCGTACTGCACTTCAGAGTTGGTGGAGGTAAGCGGGATCGAACCGCTGACCTCTTGCATGCCATGCAAGCGCTCTCCCAGCTGAGCTATACCCCCTCACTGCTGAAGTGCGAGCATTATAGCGGACGCCCTTGCATTACGCAAATATCCATTTTCACTTCACAGATATTTATTTACGCGGGCTACCACCACGCCGCGGCCGAACAACTCCAGCACCGCGTCGATGGCCGGGGTTTGCAGCTGGCCGGTCACGAGCAGGCGCAGCGGCATGGCGATCTGCGGCATCTTGAGGCCGTGCGCCGCCAGCACTTCCTTCAGCATGGCCGCCAGGGCCGCCTTGTTCCACTCCACCGTGGCGCAGCGCTCGGCGAACTGGGCCAGCGCTGGGCGTACCGCATCGGTCAGGTGCTGCGCCAGCAGCGCCGCATCCGGCTTCGGCTCGCGGTAGAACAGCATGGCGGCGTCGGCCAGTTCGTCGATGGTATTGGTGCGCTCCTTCATCAGGGCCAGCACGGCAGGCACCGGCGGCGCGCCTTCGAACACCGCACCGTCGCGCTCCAGCTTCGGCATCGCCAGCCGGGCCAGGCGCTCGTTGTCCGCCCCCTTGATATAGTGGTTGTTCAGCCACGCCAGTTTTTCCGGATTGAACTGCGCCGCCGAGGCGGTCAGGTGCTCCAGGTTGAACCACTCGGTAAACTGCTGCATCGAGAAGATCTCGTCGTCGCCGTGGCTCCAGCCCAGGCGCGCCAGGTAGTTCAGCATGGCTTCCGGCAGGTAGCCCTGCTCCGGGTACTCCATCACGCTCACGGCACCGTGGCGCTTGGACAGCTTCTGGCCGTCGGCGCCCAGGATCATCGGCAGGTGGCCGTACTGCGGCAGCTCGGCGCCCAGCGCGCGCAGGATGTTGATCTGGCGCGGGGTGTTGTTGACGTGGTCGTCGCCGCGCAGCACATGGGTGATCTTCATGTCCCAGTCGTCGACCGCGACACAGAAGTTATAGGTCGGCGTGCCGTCCGGACGCGCGATCACCAGGTCGTCGAGCTCCTTGTTGGCGATGGTGATCGGTCCCTTGACCACGTCGGTCCAGGTCACTTCGCCGTCCAGCGGATTCTTGAAGCGCACCACCGGCTTGACGCCTTCCGGCACGGGCGGCAGCACCTTGCCCGCCTCCGGGCGCCAGGTGCCGTCGTAGCGCGGCTTCTCCCCTAGCGCGCGCATGCGCTCGCGCATCGCCTCGACTTCTTCCGGCGAGCAATAGCACAGGTAGGCGGTGCCGGCGGCCAGCATGCCCTGCACCACTTCGCGGTAGCGGTCCATGCGCTGCATCTGGTAGAACGGGCCCTCGTCGTGCTCCAGGCCCAGCCACCGCATGCCGTCCAGGATCGCCTGCACGGCTTCCGGCGTCGAGCGTTCGAGGTCGGTGTCCTCGATGCGCAGGATGAACGTGCCGCCGAAGTGGCGGGCGTAGGCCCAGGAATACAGCGCGGTACGCGCGCCGCCGAGGTGAAGGTAGCCGGTCGGGCTTGGAGCAAAACGGGTGCGGACGGTCATGGCGAAAAAAGCGAAAGGGTAAAGTCGCTATTTTACCCCGTCGCCACCCGCCCCGGCATCCGCCTGCCGCCCCGCCGCACCGTGCTCCGCGCCGCGCCGCGGGTCGCGCCTGGCTTCTATGTGGCCGGCCAGCTGCGCGACCGTCGGGAACTCATAGAGCAGCTCCGCATTGACCGCCAGGCCGGTGCGCTGTTCCAGTTCCAGCGCCGCCGGCATCGCGGCCAGCGAATCCAGGCCCGCTTCCGCGAACCAGGCATCGTGCCGATCCGGTCCGCGCCCGCATCGCGCAAGCCGTTCAGCACGCACTCGCGCACCAGCTCGCGCGTGGCCACGGCGGCGTCCCCAGCGCTCCGTGCCACCGCCATCGCCTTTCTCGCCCGAACCGAGCAGCGCCGCCAGCGCCGGCGCCGCCTCGCGCGTGCCGAGCACCAGCGCCGGGTCGGCGTCCTTCAGCAAGGCTACGAAGTGCGGGCCGCCGTGCCTGCGCGGCAGCGGGGCCGGCACCGCCACCTGGCCGGCGCGCAGGCAGGCGAAGAAGGCCGCCACGAGGGCCAGGCCGGGAGACTCCTCCCGGCCATCCTCGCGCACGAACGTAAAGGCGATCCTGGCCGGAGTC
>NZ_JBAMDH010000075.1:0-8463 GCF_036961685.1 Massilia sp. DD77 | reverse complement strand
GCCGGGGACTGGCCAGCGCCGGCACGCCGCCGCGCGGCAGCTCCAGGGTGAACACACTGCCCTCGCCCGGCGTGCTGGAGACGGTCAGCGTGCCTCCCAGCAGGCCGGTGAGGTCGCGCGAGATCGACAGTCCAAGGCCGGTGCCGCCGAAGCGGCGGCTGGTGGTGCCGTCGGCCTGGTGGAAGGCATCGAAGATCTTTTCCTGCTGGTCCTGGGCGATGCCGATGCCGCTGTCCTGTACGCGGAAGGTCAGCATGCCTTCGCTGCCCAGGGCCACCGACAGGCTGACCGCGCCGCTGTCGGTGAACTTGACCGCGTTCGACAGCAGGTTCTTGAGGATCTGCTCGATGCGCTGGCGGTCGGTGTGCAGGGTGGCCGGCACATCGGGTGCGATGTTGACCTTGAAGTCGAGATGCTTGTGGCGCGCCAGCGGCTCGAAGGTGCGCGCCAGGCCCTCGACCACGCGCCGCACCGGCACGTCTTCCGGCACCAGGTCGAGCTTGCCCGCTTCGACCTTGGAGATGTCGAGGATGTCGTTGATCAGCTGGAGCAGGTCGTTGCCGGCCGAGTAGATCGTGTGGGCGAACCGCACCTGCTCGTCGGTCAGGTTGCCGCTGGTGTTATCGGCCAGCAGCTTGGCCAGGATCAGCGAGCTGTTGAGCGGCGTGCGCAGCTCGTGCGACATATTGGCCAGGAATTCGGATTTGTAGCGGCTGGCGCGTTCGAGCTCCAGGGCGCGCTGCTGGAGCTGCTCCTGGACGCCGGTGAGGGCGGCGTTCTTCATATCCAGCGCCAGGGCCTGCTCGGCCAGCTGGTCGTTGGTGGTGCGCAGCTCGGCCTGCTGGTTTTCCAGCGCGGTCTGCGATTCTTCCAGCGCGCGCGACTGCTCTTCGAGTTCCTCGTTGGCGGTGCGCAGCTCTTCCTGCTGGACCTGCAGTTCCTCGTTCAGGGTCTGGGCTTCTTCGAGCGCGTGCTGCAGGCGCTGGCGGTAGACCACCGCCGCGATCGAGGAACCGACCGCGGGCGCGATCTGCGCCATGAACTCGCGATCGCGCTCGGTGACGTCGCGCAGGAAGGCGATCTCGATCACGCCCTTGACCTTGCCGTGGTTGTGCACCGGGGCGATGATCAGGGCGCGCGGCGGGGTGTCGCCCAGGCTGGAGGCGACCTTGATGTAACCCTCGGGCAGGTCGTGCAACACCATCAGGCGGTTGTCGTCCGCCGCCTTGCTGGCCAGCGATTCGGCCGGCTGGATCACCTTGGCATGGTCGTTGCCGTCATAGGGGAAGCCGAAGGCGCCGATGCGGCGCAGCACGCCCTCGTCGTTACGCACGTACATGGACGCCACGGCGCCGTCGAGGTAGCGGGTGACATAGCCCAGCACCGCTTCGGCCAGCGGCTCGAGGTGGTGGATGCCGGCGCTCCGGGTGGCCAGCTCGGTCTGGCCGGTGCGCAGCCAGGTCTGGTGGCGCAGCTCGGCGTTGTGCTCGGCCTCGTGCTCCAGCACCTCGCGGTAGCTGGTCGACAGGCTCACCAGCTGGCGGCGCCCGAACAGGGCCAGGCCGATGCCGACGGCCACGCTGAACACCAGGAAGGTCGCCACCGACCAGAACACGACACGGCGCGCATTCGCATTGCGCTCCTGGAGCAGGCGCGATTCGACCGCGACGAATTCGCCGTAGTTGCTGCGCACCTCGTCGGTCAGGACCTTGCCGCGGCCGCTGCGCACCGACTCGAGCACGTCGGCGCCGACACGGCGGCGCGCGATCATTTCGCCGGCGTACTGGTTCCACTGCTTCTGGGCGGCCTGTATCCTGCGCAGGCGCTCGGACTGCAGCGGGCTGTCCTTGACCAGATCGGACAGCGACCGCAGGCCGTCCTCGACGCGCTGCGATGCCAGCAGGTAGGGCGACAGGAAGGCCTCGTCGCCAGAGAGCAGGTAGCCGCGCATGCCCGCCTCCATGTCGGAGGACAGCTTGCTGACTTCGTGGGCGTTGCCGATTACCCGTTCCGAATGCTCGACCCAGTTGAGGACATTGATCAGGTAGGCGATCAGGGCAACGAACACGACGGCGCTCAGGACGCTCATTCCCAGAGGCAATGCTACGTTACGGGTGAGAATGCGGCGAAACTCGTTGTTATCGATGGAGGAGCCGGTCATGCGTTTGAGTGTTTGTTAGGAAAAAAATATCCAAAGTGTAACTCAAACAAGATGTTTGGCGCGCACCGGAGGGAGGGGTTCGGACGAACGTGCCGCTCAGCCTTTTGCAGCGGCTGGAATGGGAACTTTCCTAGTAAATGCAAGGCTGTAGGGTCGGCGGGGGAAATGAGTCCTGTGGACTGACTTCCGCCGACCCTACGGCAAATGCTTGCGCAGGTAGGGCGCCGTCCGGCTCGTCTTGTTCCTGGCCACGTCCGCCGGCGGGCCGCAGGCCACCAGCTTGCCGCCCGCGTCACCGGCGCCCGGCCCGATGTCGATCACCCAGTCGCTGCCGGCCACCACGCGCATGGTGTGCTCGACCACGATGACCGTATTGCCCGCATCGACCAGCCGGTTGAGCTGCACCATCAGGCGGTCGGCATCGAGCGGATGCAGGCCGGTGGTCGGCTCGTCCAGTACATACAGGGCGTTGCCGCGCGTGGCCCGTTGCAGTTCGGCCGCCAGCTTGATGCGCTGGGCTTCGCCGCCGGACAGCTCGGTGGCCGGCTGGCCCAGGCGCAGGTAGTCCAGGCCCACCTCGGCCAGCACCTCGAGCGAACGCTCCACCAGGGGCTCGTCCTTGAAGAAGTCGATCGCCTCCCCCACCGTCATCCCCAGCACCTCGGCGATGTTGCGGCCGCGGTAGGTGACTTCCAGGGTCTTGGCGTTGTAGCGCGCGCCTTCGCAGGTGGGGCAAGGCGCGTACACGCTGGGCAGGAACAGCAGCTCGACCATCACGAAGCCCTCGCCCGCGCAGTGCTCGCAGCGGCCCTTGGCGACATTGAAGGAAAAGCGGCCGGCGTCGTAGCGGCGCTTGCGCGCGTCCGGCGTGGCGGCGAACAGCTTGCGCACCTGGTCGAACAGGCCGGTATAGGTGGCCAGGTTGGAGCGCGGGGTGCGTCCGATCGGCTTCTGGTCCACCCGCACCAGGCGCCGCACGCCCTCCATGCCATTGGCGATGCGGCCTTCCAGCGGCAGCTCCTCGTCCTGTTCCAGGCTCGGTTCGCCCGGCGTTTCTTCCTCGTCCACGGGCGCGTGGCCGAGCGCCGCGCTCACCAGCTCCACCAGCACCTGGCTGACCAGGCTGGATTTCCCCGAGCCGGACACGCCGGTCACGCTGGTGAGCACGCCCAGCGGGAAGGCGACATCGACGCCGTGCAGGTTATTGCGTCGCACGCCTTCGAGCTTGAGCCAGCCGCTAGGCGTGCGCGGTGCCCGTTCGGGCAGCGGCGCCTCGTCGAACAGGTAGCGCCGGGTCTGCGACTTCTCCACCTTGCGCAAACCGTCCGGCTCGCCGCTGTACAGGATCTGGCCGCCGCGTTCGCCCGCCATGGGGCCGACGTCCACCAGCCAGTCGGCCTTGCGGATCACATCCAGCGCGTGTTCGACCACGAACAGCGAGTTGCCCGCCGCCTTGAGCTGGGCCAGGGCGTCGAGCAGGGCCTCGGCGTCGGCCGGGTGCAGGCCGGCCGAAGGCTCGTCCAGCACATAGACCACGCCGAACAGGCTGGAGCGCACCTGGGTGGCCAGGCGCAGGCGCTGCAGCTCGCCCGGCGACAGGGTCGGCGTGCTGCGCTCCAGTGCCAGGTAGCCCAGGCCCAGGGCCAGCAGCACTTCCAGGCGCGCATACAGGTCGGCCGCGATGCGGCGCCGCACGACCACCTGCTCGGCATACAGGCCGCCATTGTCCCTGTCCTTGCCTTCCGCATAGGGACGCAGCAGCGCGGCCAGGCGTTCGAGCGGCATGCGCGAGATCTCGGCGATGTCGGCGCCCGCGAAGGTGACCGACAGTGATTCCCTGCGCAGGCGCTTGCCCTCGCACTCCGGGCAGGCGGTGCTGACCATGTAGCGCGCCACCCGTTTCTTCATCGACGCGCTCTCGGTATTGGCGAAGGTCTGCAGCACGTAGCGGCGCACGCCGGTGAAGGTGCCCTGGTAGCTGGGCGTTTCCTTGCGCCGCAGGGCGGCACGCGTCTCCTTCGGCGTGAAGCCGGCGTACACCGGCACGGTCGGGCTCTCCTCGGTGTACAGGATCCAGTCGCGGTCCTTGCGCGGCAGCTCGCGCCAGGGTGTGTCGACGTCGTAGCCCAGGGTCACCAGGATGTCGCGCAGGTTCTGGCCATGCCAGGCCGGCGGCCAGGCGGCCACCGCGCGCTCGCGGATGGTGAGGCTGTCGTCCGGCACCATCGACTGCTCGGTCACGTCGTAGATGCGGCCCAGGCCCGAGCAGCGCGGGCAGGCGCCCTGCGGGGTGTTGGGCGAGAAGGATTCCGCGTAGAGCAGCTCCTGCCCCGGCGGATAGTCGCCGGCGCGCGAGTACAGCATGCGCAGGGAATTCGACAAGGTGCTGACGCTGCCCACCGAGGAGCGTGCGGTCGGCGTGCCGCGCTGCTGCTGCAGGGCAACGGCGGGCGGCAGGCCTTCGATCTCGTCCACCTCCGGCACCGGCATCTGGTGGAACAGGCGGCGCGCATAGGGCGAGACCGATTCCAGGTAGCGCCGCTGGGCTTCCGCATACAGGGTGCCGAAAGCGAGCGACGACTTGCCGGACCCGGACACGCCGGTGAACACCACCAGCGCGCCGCGCGGGATATCGAGGCTGACGTTCTTCAGGTTGTGCTCGCGCGCGCCGCGCACGCGCACGTAACCCTCGGGGGTGGGATCCTGCCGAGCATGGTCTTGTTTCTTGTTGGGCATATGCCCTCCAGCATCATCGACGATGCCGTATTAGAGCGCGGCCCGGCCCCTGCGTCGGTGCGATTCCCAACAGTGGCCCTAGGCCAAGCTGAATGCCTCCAGCCGGGTGCACAGCGCGTCGAGGCCGGTGGGCGCGGCGAAGCGCGCGCTGGCGTCGCGGCAATGCTGCCTCATGGCTGCGTTGCCGACGACTTGCCGCAAGGCCAGCGCCATGCGCGCCGGCGTCACGCGCGCCGCATGCAGGCTGGCGCCCGCGCCCAGGGCCACTACGCGGGCCGCGTTGTCGAACTGGTCGTGGGCCAGGGGCACCACCAGCTGGGGCGCGCCGGCACGCAAGGCCTCGGCCGTGGTGCCGATGCCGCCATGGTGGGCCAGCGCGGCCACATGGGGGAGCAAGGCCTGGAGCGGGACGTAGTCCTGCCACAGGATATCGTCGGGCAAGGTGGCGGGAAGCTGGTCGCGGTGCGGGGTCAGGAACAGCCCGCGCAGTCCGAGTTCACGCAGCGCCTGCGCGGCGGCGGCGAAATAGCGGCCGGCCTGGCGGTTGCCGGTGCCGGGTGTGAAGGCCACGGGCGGCGGTCCGGCGGCCAGGAAGGTTTGCAGCGACAGGCTCAGGGCCGCATCCGGCGCCGGGTCGTAGAGCGGGAAACCGGTGCGGAACAAGGGCTGGGGCCAGTCCGGCTGGGTCGGGGCGAACCATTCCGGGAACAGGGTGACGGACAGGTCGGGGATGCCGGTGATGTGCTCGATAAGGCTGCCCACGGGCGGCCGTCCGCGCCTGCCCCGGGCCACGTTCACGTCCGGCAGCGCGATGGGATCGAGCAGGCGTGCGGCCAGCGTGCGCCACAGCCAGCGGCGGGCGCCATGCGGCACCCAGTGCGGCACGCGCCAGGGGCCCAGCATCAGCGGATCATGGACGGTGGACAGGTTCGAGGGCGCCAGGTAGGCGGCGGCGATCTTCAGGCCGGGGTGGGCGGCGCGGCACAGGTCGGCCTCGGGCAAGGCCAGCGGGTGGGCCAGCAGCAGGCGCGCGTCGCCCGGCGGCAGCGCGTCCATGAAGGCGGGCAGCTCGGCCATGGCGGGCCGGGTCGCCTGCCAGACGACGGCGAAGCCGCGCGTCGGGTGCCACAGGTCGGGATGATCGAGTACCGCCGGGTCGGCAGGCAGACCGTGGAAAGGCAAGCCGGCCTGGGTCACGTAGGGTTCGTGCTGAATGGGACCGAGGAAGTCGACCTGGTGCCCGCGCGCGTGCAGGGCCGTGCCCATCCAGAGGAAGGGGAACAGGTCGCCGGCTGAGCCGATGGTGACGATGACGACGTGCATGGGCGGCTAGAACCCTGCAGCCTGGCTCGGAGTCACCAGCAGCAAGACCGTCACCCCGGCGAAGGCCGGGGTCCAAGTTCGTTGCGCTGCCGGTCCGCGTGCAAACCTGGGTTCCGGCCTGCGCCGGAACGACGGGTCGCGGACTCCGGGCTGATGCGCACGATTAGTCACTCCTCCTCCGGACGATCCTAACCAAAGGTCAGCCGCCCCTCGATCGAATCGTCGAGGGTCACGCCCACCACCGCCCCCACGGCCACCTTGGCCCCGGCCACCGCGTCGCCATGCTTGTTATCCCAGTAGTAGCCGCTGCGCGGCGTCACCTTGATGACCGTGATGCGCGGGTCGTCCTCGCCCCCGGTGAACCAGGTGCGCAGCATGAAGTTCCACAGGCGCTTGATCTGGGCCTTGTCCTGCGAGACCTCGGCCTGGCCGTCGAGCTCGAGGAAGCCGGAATGTTTACTCACCTGGAAGTAGAGCTTCACGTTCGGGTCGATCACCAGCTCCTGGTTCTTGTGGCTGTCGATGCTGCTGAGGAACCACAGGGCGCCGTTGTCGTCCGTCTCGCGCACGCTCATCGGGCGCACGCCCCGGCTCGGCCCCAGGCTGGCGCTGGTGGCGAAGAAGCAGGTGTCGGCGTCCTTCGTCATCTCCTTGACGCGTTCAATCGCCTCGGCGCCGTTCAGGTCGCGGCGGTTTTGCTCGGGTTGTTGTTGGTTAATGGAATCCATGAATCCTCCGATGGCCTGACGGCCGATGAGAAGACTCTACGCGCGATCGCTGGCGCGGTATGTGGGGGCACGTACAGACCGCTCCGGCGGCTACATCAAAGCCGGGTCGCCTGGTCCAGCCAGCGGGCCACGACGGCCAGTTCCTGCTGGGTGAAACCGGCGCTGAGCTTGGCGTTCAGTTCCGCCAGTGCCCCCGTCGCCAGGCGGCTCGCTTCCCTGCCCTGCCCGCTCAGCCGCAAGCGCGTCAGGCGGGCGTCGTGGGCGTCGCCGACACGCTCGACCAGGCCGGCCGCCTGCATGCGCTTGGACAGGTTAGTTACGGCGGCTGGGGCCACGTCCAGGGCCTGCGCGATCTCGCCGATGGCGGCGTCTTCGCGCGAGGCCAGCAGGAACAGCAGCCCGGCCTGGGCGGCGCTGGCGCCCTCCCAGGCCTCGGGCCGGCCTTCGATCCAGCGCTGCATGGCGCGCTGTGCGCGGTTGACCAGGGCGACGAAACGCGGTTTCTGCTCAGGCATGGGCCGCCTTCTGCGCCTGGGTGCAATGCGCCAGCAGCCAGTCGGCGGTCTCCGCCCACAGGCCCGCCTCGCAGCGGCGGCGGAAGAAGCCCATGTGGCCGATACCCTGCACGCCCGCCTCACGCGGAGCGACCTCGCGCCGCTGGAGGCGCGCCTGCGGCAGCGGCGAGACCAGCATGTCGACCGCCGCCGGGTTGGCCCAGGGGTCGTCCGTGAAGCTCAGCACCTGGAGCGGGATGCGCACCTGGGCCATGCGGCGCGCGGCGTCGACCTCGGGATCGTCGAAGAAGTAGCGCGGACTGGCACACCATCCCGACCATTGCAGCATCACCCCGCGCGGCAGGTCTTCGCCCAGGCCGATGCGCTTGCCCGGCATGTAGCCGAGCACGCGGCACAGCACGGGCGCCAGCACGCTGAGCACGAAGCGCACCCGCTGGCGCTCGAACCAGCCGCGCACGGTATGGGTGGCGCCCGCGTGGGCGGCGACCAGCATGGCGGCGCGCAGCTGGTTGGTGGTGGGCGAGAGCGCCAGCGCATGGCCGCCGACGCTGTGGCCGACGGCGACCAGGGGAAGGTCCGGGAACTGCGCTTGCGCCCAGGCGGTGACGGCGGGGACGTCCGCGTCGATCCAGTCGGCCATGGTGACGTCCATGCCGCGCAGGCTGGCCGGGCGCGAGCGGCCGGTGCCGCGGTAGTCGTAGGTGATCACGTTCAGGCCGCGGCTGGCCAGGTAGTCCGCGAAGGCGGCGTAGTAGCCCTGGGTGACGGCGGTGGCCGGGTGGATCAGGACGGTACCGGTCGCGTTGGGGACGGTGCGGCAGGTGGCGGCCAGGGTCGTGCGGGCGACGGGGATGGCGGGTTCGGTGAGCTGCATGGGGCGCTCCGGGATCGTTAACGTGTTAACTAACTTAGCACGCTGGGTCGTGGCGGGGCAAGGGAGGGATTAGAGGGAGTTGTCGAACCTGGGGGTGTGCGGCGAACTTGGGTCCCCGCCTGCGCG
>NZ_JBAMDH010000074.1:0-8579 GCF_036961685.1 Massilia sp. DD77 | reverse complement strand
CCAGGACCAGGACCAGCACCAGCACCGACACCAGCACCAGCCCGCGTTGCGGCCGCGCCCAGCAGCCGCGCCGCACGCCGCACCTGGGCCGGCGTATGGTTGGCCATCAGTTGCAGCCGCAGGCGCGCCGCGCCCAGCGGCGCCCCGGGGTACTCGACCGGGTTGACGAATACCGCGTCGCGCGCCAGCAGCATGCCGGCGATGCGGGCGGCCGCTTCCGTGCCCATCCAGACCGGTACGATGGGCGAAGGCTCGCCCAGGCAGCGCAGGCCGCATTCCGCCAGCAGGGCGCGCAGTTCGACGGCATTGCGCATCAGGTCGGCGCGCAAGCCGTCGCCTTCGCTGGACGCGACGATGCGCAGGCTTTCCAGCACCACTGCCGCCTGCACCGGCGACAAGGCGTCGGAAAACATGTGCGGCCCCGCGTAGAGCTGCAGCTGGCGCCGCGCCGGCCGCTCGGCGCAGGCGACGAAGCCGCCGTTGGCGGCGAAGGTCCTGGAAAACGCGCCCAGCACGACGTCGATCCGTCCCTGCATGCGCTGGGCTCCGATCACCCCGAGCCCGCCCGGCCCCATGGCGCCCAGGTCGTGCGCCACGTCCACCAGCAAGGTGGCGCCGTATTCGCGGCACACGTGCTGCAGCAGCGGCAGGTCCGGGCTGTCGGCATCCATGCTGAACAGGCCCTCGGTCACGACCAGGATCGCGTTGGCGCTGTCGCGCGCGCGGATCCCGGCCAGCAGCTCGCGCACGTGGTCGCAGTCCAGGTGACGGTGCGCCAGCACGTTGCGGGTCGCCGCCGCCGCGCCCTGGCGCAGCGAGGCATTGGCCAGCTGGTCGATCACCACGTAGTCGGCGCCGTGCACCAGCGCCGTGATCGCGCCGAAGGCGGCCGCCCAGCCGGTCGGGAACAGCACCACCTGGCTCAAACCGAGCAGTTCGGCCAGGGCCTGCTCCAGCTGGAGCGAGTAGCGCGTGTTCCCCAGCAGGACCGCCGAACCCGCGCTGTGCGGCCCGGCCTCGCCCAGGGCGCGCAAGGCGGCATCGGCGATCGCGGGGTGGGCCGCCAGCGACAGGTAGTCCTGGGAGGCGAAATTGATCCCGCGCGCGGCCGCCGCCCCACCGTCGCCCACGGTGGCACGCGGTTCGGGCGGGCCTTCCAGCACGCGCGCGCAGGGCCAGACGCCGTGGCGGGCGCGCAGCGCACACCAGGCGTCGAGCGCCGCGCCGCGGCGCAGCAGGTCTGGGCCGCGCGGCTGCGCGAACTGGGCCACGTTGCCGTCGAGGGCGCCCGATGCGGAAAGCAGGGGCAGGTCCTGGGCAGGGTCGAAAGGAACGGTTTCATTCAGCACGGGGTCCTCCAGCATTCTAGGGAATAAACGCTTGGCGCCAGGGGGCGCGGCGATCAGGCGGGCAGCGCCGCCTGCGGCTGGCGCACCAGCAGCGCGGCGACCTTCTCGGGCGCGAGCGGGCGGCCGAACAGGTAACCCTGGGCCGCGTCGCAGCCCATGGCGCACAGGTCGAGCAGCTGCTCCTGGATCTCGACCGATTCGGCGATCACCGACAGGCCGAGGCGGTGCGCCATCGCGACGACGGTTTCGGCGATCGCATACGAACGGGCCCGCCCTGCCTGCGCGCCCAGGCGGCGCACGAACAGCCCCTCCATCTTGAGGATGTCCACCGGCAGCTCGCACAGGTAGTTCAGGCTCGAATAGCCGGTGCCGAAATCGCCGATCGAGATCACCACGCCGGCCTGGCGCAGGCGGTTCATCACGGCGCAGTTGGCGAGAGTTCGCGCGCGGCAGGGATGCAGCCGGTGGCGCGCAGCACGGCGGGCGCCATCAGCATGCAGGCGCAGCACGGCATGATCTCCACGGCCGCCGTCTGCAAGCCCAGCAGCCAGCAGGCCAGCGCATACAGCGGCCCCGCGGTGCCGGCCATGACGGCGGCATTGACGACGTTCCCGGCGCGCGCCGTCACGGCGGCGTCCTGCTGCAGCGGGGCCGGTATGAAACGGTGGATGCGCTGTAGATAGCGTCCGCCCCGGCCCGCACGATTGTCGTTCATCTGGTTCCCATCCCGCACCCTGGCGCCTTGGCAAGACGCTCCAAGAACCGAGTTTAGGTAGGAAATATCCGGGTGACTTTAATTCTGAACAGAAAGGCGTCGGAAAGGAGCGGGAGCGGGAGCGGGAGCGGGAGCGGGAGCGGGAGCGGGAGCGGGAGCGGGAGCGGCAACAGTGCGCCGGCCCTCAGGGCCGCGCGGCCGGATTCAGGGAGGGCTCGACATTGCACAAGGTCACCACGGCCCGGTATTGGGTATCGTCCAGCGTAAATCCGGGCGCGCCCGGGGCGGATAGCTGGCCTTGATCGGCATGGCCGACGCCATCCGCGCTTCGAAGGCGGTGCGCAACCAGCCGGCCAGCGCCTGCGGCTTGCGTTCCGGCGCTTCGCGCAGGATGCGGGTGACGGCCTGGAAGTGGGAGGGATGCCCGCGGTGCAGCTGTTCGAGCGCGCCAGGCGCATCCAGGTCCACCTGGCGGCGGGCCTCGGCGCCAACGGAGCCGCACAGCACGGCGCTGGCGAACAATCAAGCCGGTTTGATGGTCATGGCATTCTCCCTGCGGGCTGGAGTCAGCGTACTCCGCCCGCTCGCCGTGCGGCAGGCGGGTCCCTGCCGGGGCTAGGCGCCGCCCGCCTGCCGCGCGATCCGCCCGAGCAGGTCCAGCAGCTCGGCCGCATCCACCGGCTTGACCAAGTGATGATGGAAACCCGCCGCGCTGGTCGATGCGCGGTCGCTGTCCTGGCCATAGCCGGTGACGGCGACCAGCACCGCGCCGGCGGCCTGCGGCATGGCGCGCAGCCGCCGGGCGAGGGCCAGTCCGTCGACATCCGGCAAGCCGATATCGAGCAGGAAGACTTGCGGACAGCTGGACGCTGCAGCCTCGAGCGCCGAGGCGCTGGTGTACAAGGCCAGCGCCGGGTAGCCCCAGGCCTGCAGCAGGCAGGCCTGGGCGTCGGCCGCGTCGCGGTTATCGTCCACCACCAGCATGCTCAGCGGCTGCCCGGCCCGGTCCGCCGGCGCCGGGGCGGCCGGCGTTTCAAGGCCGGGCGGCCGCTGTTCGAGACGCGGCAGGTGGAGCGTGAACCGGCTGCCCTTGCCGGCGCCGTCGCTGTGCACCGCGATGGCGCCGCCATGCGACTCCACCAGGCTGCGCGCCAGGGCCAGGCCGAGCCCCAGTCCGCCCTGCACCCGGTCGGGTGTGCGCCGCCCCTGCACGAACAGGTCGAACACCCGTGTGGCGAGCTCGGCATCGATCCCGATCCCGTTGTCGGCCACCGTCAGCTCGACCTCGTCCGCCAGCATGCGCATCCGCACCCGCACCGTGCCGCCCTCGGGCGTGAACTTGCCGGCGTTGACCAGCAGGTTGACCACGACCTGGACAATACGCTTGCGGTCGGCGCTGACCAGCGCGGGTTCCGGCGGCAGCTCGACTTCCAGCCGGTGGCGGCGCGCATCGAGTTGCGGCGCGGCCTGCTCCAGCGCTTCGGACACCACGTAGCGCAGGTCGAGCGGGGCCCGGGACAGCGCGACCAGTCCGCGCGTGACCCTGGCAACATCGAGCAGGTCGTCGATCAGGCCTTTCATGTGGCCGACCTGGCGCGCGATCACCGCCGCGGCCTGGCGCACGCGCTCCGGGTCCTCGGCCGCCACCGCCAGCAGCTGCGCGGCCGCGCTCACCGGCGCCAGCGGATTGCGCAGCTCGTGGGCGAGCATGGCCAGGAATTCGTCCTTGGCGCGGTTGGCGTGGGACAGCTCGGCGACCAGCGCCTCGCGTTCGCGGTAGGCCTGCTCCAGCAGCTGGCGCTCGGTCGCATCGCGCGTGAAGCAGCGGCTGTAGCGCAGCTGGCCGTCCTCGAAGCAGGCGTTCGAACTGATGACCACGTGGCGCAGCGTGCCGTCCTTGCAGCGCAGGCGCGCCGGCTGGTCGTGCAGCGTGTCGCCCGCCTTCAGGCGGCGCAGGATGTCGTCGATGACGTCCTGGTCTTCATGGAATTCGGCGATGTGGCGCCCGACGTATTCTTCCCAGCGGTAGCCCAGCAGGGCCAGCTCTGCCCCGTTGGCCCACAGGATGACGCCGTCCGGTCCGACCCGGTGCAGGCCTTCGGCGGCGTTTTCGACGAAGTCCACCAGTTCGCGCTCGCGGTGCCGCAACGTCTGCTCGGCTTCGCGGGCGCGGGCGGCCTCGCGGCGCAGGGCCTGGTTCTTCTGCTCGAGGACGGCGAGCTGGCGGTACAAGTCCTGCGGCCCCTCCGCCGGCGCGCCGCCTTCCCGGCCAACGTGGTCGTGCTCGCAGCAGACGCGGTGGAAGTGCGCGGCCAGGTCTTCGGTCGGAAACAGATGCCAGGGATAGGCGCAGAACAGGGAAAAACGGCAAGCCTCGCCCAGCTCGTTCCATAACTGCTCGAGCCGCACGGCCGCGTCGTACAGGCCTTGCTCGCACAGCAGCGCGACCATCTCGCCGAAGGCATGGACCGGCGCGCCGGATGCGCAGGCCCGGCGCACCGTGGCCCCGACCACCGCCTCGAAGCGCTGCGCGTCCGGCCAGCCGCCGACCATGAATCGGTCCAGCGTGTCGGCCGCGTCAAGCAGGATGAGTTCGCCCGGAAACCAGCCGGGCCGCCCCTCCGGCGCGCCGAAACCCGCCAGCTGCTGCCGCAGGCTCGCGAGGTGTCCGGGCGTGGCGATGACGATGGCCGCGCCGCCGCCGCGCAAGCCCCGGTCGAGGAATTCGGCGACTTCCGCCAGCACCGTCGCGGCATCGTGATAGAAACGCACGACGTGCCTGGGCACGGATGCATGGTCCTGCACCGGGATCTGCACACTGGTCGACAAGGCGGACTCTCCCTAGGGACGGACCGGGAAACTGATGCCCGGCGCAGCCTGGCAGCCGGAACGGCGGTCCGTCGACTATTTCCAAATTGCATGAAAGCAATGCCGGTCATCATAGCACCGCGACCCAGCCGCACACGCGGCTGGGGCAAATTCAGAGTTTTCCTACAAGTCTTCGGAGAGAGGCGGGACAGATGCGCAGCAGCGTCCAGGCCCGCAGGCCTGGGGGGGTGTCAGTCGTTCTTGACGACGATGCTCGGGAACTTGGCGCTCATGTCCTTGGCCTTGTCGGCCACCTTGATGGCGATCCTGCGCGCGATCTGTTTGTAGACCGCGGCCACGGCGCCGTCCGGATCGGCCACCACGGTCGGACGGCCGGAATCGGTCTGCTCGCGGATCGACATGGTCAGCGGCAGCGAACCCAGGAAGTCGACGCCGAAGTCCTGGCACATCTTGGCGCCGCCGCCTTCGCCGAAGATATGCTCCACGTGGCCGCAGTTCGAGCAGATGTGGGTCGACATGTTCTCCACCACGCCCAGGATCGGGATGCCGACCTTCTCGAACATCTTGAGGCCCTTGCGCGCGTCCAGCAGGGCGATGTCCTGCGGGGTGGTGACGATCACGGCGCCGGTGACCGGCACCTTCTGCGACAGCGTCAGCTGGATGTCGCCGGTCCCCGGCGGCATGTCGACGATCAGGTAGTCCAGGTCGCGCCAGTTGGTCTGCTCGAGCAGTTGCTGCAGCGCGCCGGTAACCATTGGGCCGCGCCAGACCATGGGCTCGTCCGGGTCGATCATGAAGCCGATCGAGGACACCTGCACGCCGTGGTTCTCCAGCGGCTCCATGGTCTTGCCGTCGCGGCTCTCGGGACGGCCATTGATCCCCAACATCATGGGTTGCGAAGGACCGTAGATGTCGGCGTCCAGGATGCCGACGCTCGCGCCTTCGCTCGACAGGGCCAGGGCCAGGTTGACGGCGGTGGTCGACTTGCCGACCCCGCCCTTGCCGGAGGCGACGGCGATGATGTTCTTCACGTTCGGCATGACCTTCAGGCCGCGCTGGACCGCGTGGGAGACGATCTTGCTGTAGACCTTGGCGCTGACATTGCCGGCGCCCGGCAGCGCCTTGACGGCGGCCACGACCTGCTCGCGGATGCCCGGGATCTGGCTGGCCGCCGGATAGCCCAGCTCGATCTCGAAGCTGACATCCGCGCCGTTGACCTGGACGTGCTTGACCGACTTGGACGCAAGCAGGTCTTTCTGGGTGTTAGGATCGATAACCGCCGACAGGGCCGCCTTGACGTCGTTCTCAGTGATGCTCATGTAGATCTCCGGATGTAATGGCCGAAAGTGTAGCGCAAAACGCACTTCACCCTCTTGCCGGAATGGCAAAATCGGCCGCCACGCGAGCAATACCCCCTGCGCGAACAAGGCCATCCGCTGTTAAAATGCTTCTTTTCATATAACCAGAGCGTCTCGACCATGACCCGCAAGCTGTTTGTCACCACTGCCCTGCCCTACGCCAACGCAGCCTTCCATATCGGCCACATGATGGAATACATCCAGGCCGACATCTGGGTCCGCTTCCAGCGAATGCAGCGCGATGGTGGTATGCAGCGCCAGGTGCACTTCGTCTGCGCCGACGACACCCACGGCACCCCGATCATGATCGCCGCCGAGAAGGAAGGCATCACGCCCCAGGAGTTCGTGGCCAAGATCGCCGCCGGCCGCCCGCAGTACCTGGACGGCTTCCACATCGCCTTCGACAACTGGTATTCGACCGATTCGCCGGAAAACGTCGAACTGTCCCAGGGTATCTACCGCAAGCTGCGCGATGCCGGCCTGATCGTCACCAAGACCGTCGACCGCTTCTACGACCCGGTCAAGGGCATGTTCCTGGCCGACCGCAACATCAAGGGCGAGTGCCCGACCTGCCACGCCAAGGACCAGTACGGCGACAACTGCGAAGTCTGCGGCGCCGCCTACCAGCCGACCGAGCTGATCAACCCGTTCTCGGTGTTCACGGGCTCGACCCCGGTCCTCAAGCCCTCGGAGCAGTACTTCTTCAAGCTGTCCGACCCGCGCTGCTTCCAGTTCCTGAAGGAGTGGCTGAACACTCCGGGCCGCCTGCAGCCGGAAATGGTCAACAAGGTCTCGGAATGGCTCGGCGAATCGGGCGAGAAACTGGCCGACTGGGACATCTCGCGCGACGCGCCCTACTTCGGCATCCCGATCCCCGATGCGCCGGGCAAGTTCTTCTATGTGTGGCTGGACGCGCCGGTCGGCTACCTGGCCTCGCTCAAGAACTACTTCGACAAGCAGGGCCTGGACTTCGAGGCCTTCCTGAACGACCCGCAGGCCGAACAGCTGCACTTCATCGGCAAGGACATCGTGTCCTTCCACCTGCTGTTCTGGCCGGCGATGCTGAATTTCTCGGGCCACCCGATCATCGACAAGCTGAAGGTCGCCGTCCACGGCCACCTGACCGTCAACAACGAGAAGATGTCGAAGTCGCGCGGCACCGGCATTTCGCCGCTGCGCTACCTGGAACTGGGCATGAACCCGGAATGGCTGCGCTACTACCTGGCCTTCAAGCTCAACGCCCGGGTCGAAGACCTCGACTTCAACGGCGAAGACTTCGTCAACCGCGTGAACAGCGACCTGATCGGCAAATACGTCAACATCGCCAGCCGCTGCGCCGGCTTCATCGCCAAGAAGTTCGACGGCAAGCTGGCCGACAGCCTCTCCGGCGATGCCAAGGGCTGGATCTGCAAGGCCCTGATGAGCGAAGGCGTGGAGCGCCAGGCCAGCATCGCCGCCAGCTTCGAGGCGCGCGAGTACGGCAAGGCCCTGCGCGAGATCATGGAGATCGCCGACGTCACCAACCAGTACGTGGACGAGAACAAGCCCTGGATCCTGGCCAAGGACGAAACCAGGCTGGCCGAGCTGCACGACGTCTGCACCACCGCCCTGATCCTGTTCCGCCAGCTGACCGTCATGCTGTCGCCGGTGCTGCCGCAGGTGGCGGCGCGCGTGTCCGAGTTCCTGGGCGACGCCGAGCTGAGCTGGGCCGACACCCACGGCGCGGCCGTCTACGAGACCATGCTGGGTCGCACCATCGGCGCCTACAGCCACCTGATGCAGCGCGTGGACGCGAAAATGGTCGAGAATCTCTTCGACAAACCGGCCGGCGCTCCGGCGGCCGGCGCTCCGGCCGCGGCTCCGGCCGCAGCCGACACCGCCGCGCCGGCCGCTGAAGCCGCGGCGTCGGGCGACATCGAAGAACTGGCCCCGGAAATCTCGATCGACGATTTCACCAAGATCGACCTGCGCGTAGCGAAGATCGTCAACTGCGAACACGTGGAAGGCGCCGGCAAGCTGCTGCGCCTGACCCTGGACGTGGGCGAAGGCCGCTACCGCAACGTATTCTCGGGCATCAAGTCGGCCTACAAGCCGGAAGACCTGGTCGGCAAGCTGACCGTGATGGTGGCCAACCTGGCCCCGCGCAAGATGAAGTTCGGGGTCTCGGAAGGCATGGTGCTGTGCGCCTCCGCCGCCGACGAGAAGGCGAACCCGGGCCTCTACCTGCTCGACCCGATGCCGGGCGCGACGCCGGGGATGCGGATCCGCTAAGGCCGAGCAGCCCAAACGCATTTGCTTAGTTTGCTTATGCCCGTCGTCCCCGCGAAG
>NZ_JBAMDH010000073.1:0-8822 GCF_036961685.1 Massilia sp. DD77 | reverse complement strand
GCAAACCCCCCCAAAGCCTACGGAACAACAAAAATGGCCGCTACCGCGGCCATTGTCGTTGCAAGAAGATCCGGCTTCAGCCGACTACGTAGCGCTTGGAAGGACCCGCACCCAAGGTCTGCCCGCTCGCGCCATACATGCCGGCCGCGGCGCCGCCCGTCGGGGTGCGCAGGGCGTTCAGCACACCCTGGTTGTGCGCCAGCTGCTTGTTGATCAGCATGCCGTTGACGCGGTTGAGTTCCTTGGCGTCGCGCGAGGCCTGCAGCAGGGCTTCCCACTGGCCGCGCAGCTCGGCATTGCCGGCCACCGCCAGCCAGGGCTCCATGCCCGCTTCCGAGCCTGGGCATCCGGCCGCGCTGAGGGCGGCGTGGCGTTGCCTGGACAGCGCCGCCAGCTCGGCCAGCAGCGCATTTTTCTTTGGAGTAAGTTCCGCCAGCCCATCGGCATCGAGCGCTACCAGCAACTGCTGTTCCTGTTTCATCAGCTCCACGAGGGAGGCGACGTGTTGGTGTTCGGAGGCGAGAGTGTGGTGCGGGCTGGAGGTCATGGATTATCGCTTGCGTGAATGCAGCAAGTCGCGCACGGTCTCGAGGAGGCCGTCGGCGACTTTCTCTGAGTTGACTTGGAACTGGCCATCGGCGATGGCCGCCTTGATGCGCTCGACTTTCTTGGTGTCGAATACCTGGTTGTTGCCGCCGACGGCATTCGCCATCGCCTGGCCCTGCGAGGACAGGCGCACGCTGTCCGTCTGCGCCGGGGTCGGGGTAGTGCTGGCGGCCTTGTCGGCGCCACGCGCGTTGTTGGTTTGCGTGGTCGCCGGCTGGAGGCCGGGGTTGTTCTTGAGAGTATCGTTGATTTTCACAGCATCATCCTTCTCTGTTCGGAGCGGAAACTCCGGGATCTGTCTGTTTATCGGCAGCGATGCCGCAAACTTTAGCGCAGAAAAGGGCTTTCGATGGTTTGTTACAAAACCACTTCGACCAGGCCGCCCATGCGTGCCGTGCCGCTCACGACCGTGCCCGATGGGGTCCGGACCTGTACTACCTGGCCTTCGCCGGCATTGGCGATCGCCTTGGCTTCCGCCGACACCGAGAAGTTGGCGCCGCGCGACACCAGGCGCACAGCCTGGCCTTGCTGGACCACCGGCTTGCTGCGCAGGGTATCGCCGCGCAGGGCAGTGCCGGCAGGCAAC
Organism: Massilia sp. DD77; assembly: GCF_036961685.1. Lineage (NCBI taxonomy): Bacteria > Pseudomonadati > Pseudomonadota > Betaproteobacteria > Burkholderiales > Oxalobacteraceae > Massilia > Massilia sp. DD77. The sequence goes on along the minus strand of NZ_JBAMDH010000073.1, from coordinate 7,630 downwards.
GAAATGGTGGGCGTGCGGCCGATCGCCTGGGCCATGTCGGTCAGGATGCCGTTCGGCATGGCGGCGATGTCGCCTTTCATCAGCACCAGCTGGCTCTGCTCGACCGCCTGGCCTTGCGCCAGGGGGACGGCGGCCGCGACGTAGTCGGCCAGCACGCTCACCTGGGCCTGGATGTACACGGTCCAGGCGCTGGGCGCAGCGCAGCGCACGCCGACCGTCGTTTTTCCCCACGGGCGCGCGCCAGGCTGCTGGAAGGCTTCCGGCGCCGGGCAGTGCGCCAGGCTCATGCGCTGGTCGACCGCGCCCACCTTGACCGTCACCTTGCCCGGCAGGCCCGCGCTCTGGGTCTGCAGGTACTGCTCGACCACGCCGCGCAGGGCGGACAGGTTCTGGCGCTGGGCCGTGGGCTGCTGCTGCGCCTGGGCGCAGGCGAAGGGCAGGGCGAGGAGCAGCAGGGCGGCAAACTGTCGTTTCATGGGAAAACACCTGGATGGGAAACCGGGGAATGCTGCCATCTTAAGGGTGATGATTCCGTAGCGAAACTTTGAATAGCCGGGTTTTGCCCATCTTTCTCCTTCGATTGCCCGGATGGACTGATCCGTATGATCGGTGCTGTCCCAACAAGAATCCTTCCGGAGGCGGCATGATCGGCAAAATCGACGACTACCTGCGTTTTCACGAATCGGCCCTGTCCCTGCGCGCCCAGCGCCAGGAATTGCTGGCGTCGAACATCGCCAACGCCGACACGCCGAACTACAAGGCGCGCGACATCGACTTTTCCAGCGCCCTGCAGGGCGCGCTGGCCGGGCGCCAGGGCGGACTGGCGACCACCGCCCAGGGCCACCTGCCGCGCGGCCAGGCCACCGGCGACACCCTGGCCAACGGCACCCCGGTCCAGTTCCGCGGCGTGGTCCAGGGCAGCGTCGACGGCAACACGGTCGACATGGATGTCGAGCGCAACCAGTTCGCCGACAACGCGCTGCGCTACGAAGCCGGCATCACGCTGATCAATAGCCAGATCAAGGGCCTGATGGCGGCCATCCAGGGCCAATAAGAGGTAATGAATCATGTCGCTCTTTAATATCTTCAACGTGTCGGGCTCGGCGATGAGCGCCCAGGCCCAGCGCCTGAATACCACCGCCAGCAACCTGGCCAACGCCGACAGCGCCACCAGCGCCACCGGCGAAGCCTACCGCGCCAAGGCGGTGGTGTTCGAATCGGTGCCGACCGCCTCCGGCGCCACCGGCGTGCGGGTGCGCGAAGTGGTCGAGGACCAGTCGCCGATGAAGCAGGTGTACGACCCCAAGCATCCGCTGGCCGACGACAAGGGCTACGTGACGATGCCGAACGTGAACGTGGTCGACGAGATGGTCAACATGCTGTCGGCCTCGCGTTCCTACCAGACCAACGTCGAGACCATGAACGCGGCCAAGACCATGCTGCTCAAGACCCTGACCCTGGGCCAATAAGTTTCCTGACTATCCACCATGACCACCGTTAATACCAACAGCACCGCGACCGCCGTCAACGACCTGATGTCGACGATGAACGCGAAGCCCAAGGAAGTCGACAGCGTCCAGGCCGACACCGACAAATTCATGACCCTCCTGGTCACCCAGCTGAAGAACCAGGATCCGCTGAATCCCCTCGACAACGCCCAGGTGACCAGTCAGCTGGCCCAGCTGTCGACCGTGACCGGGGTGAACAAGCTGAACGCGACCCTGGAAACCCTGAAGTCGAGCTACCAGTCTTCCGAGGCAATGCAGGCGACCGGCCTGATCGGGCACGGCGTGCTGGTCGAAGGCAGCGATGTGCAGCTCTCGGGCGGCAAGGCGATCCTGGGCGTCGAGCTGGCCACCCCGGCCGACAAGGTGCAGCTGGTCGTCACTGACGCTACCGGCAAGGAAGTGGCCACCATCGACATGGGGCCGCAGGAAGCCGGCATCGTCCCGGTGGCCTGGGACGGCGTGCCGAATCCGGACAATCTCGGCGCAGACGGCAAGCCGCTGGCCCTGGCCGACGGCAAGTACAGCTTCAAGGTCGTCGCCACCCGCGCCGGCGAGGAACTCGACGATGCCAAGGGCCTGGCCTTCGACAGCGTTGCCAGCGTCACCACCAATTCCAAGGACGGCGTCAAGCTCAACCTGCCCGGCAAGGGTGCGGTAGCGATGTCCGACATCAAACAAGTGCTGTAAGCAAGCCGCTTACCAAACTAACCAGCAGGAGAACGACATGTCTTTCCAACAGGGCCTGAGCGGCTTGAACGGCGCAGCAAAATCGCTGGACGTCATCGGTAACAACATCGCCAACGCGAGCACGGTCGGCTTCAAGGGCTCGACCACCCAGTTCGCCGACGTCTATGCCAACTCCCTGAGCGGCGCGGGCGGCAATTCGGCCGGTATCGGCGTGAAGGTCGCCGGCATCGCCCAGCAATTCAGCCAGGGCAACGTCGAATCCTCGAACAACCCGCTCGACATCGCCATCAACGGCGCCGGCTTCTTCCGCGTCGAAACCGCGGGCATGGTGCAGTATTCGCGCAACGGCCAATTCCAGCTCGACAAGAACGGCTTCATGGTCAACGCCCAGGGCGCCAAGCTGACCGGCTACGGCCTGAACGCGGCCGGCCAGCTGTCGGCCGGCGCCCCGGTGCCGCTGCAGATCGATACCGCCGACCTCGACCCGGTCCAGACTTCGGACGTCGACATCCAGCTGAACCTGGATTCGCGCACCCAGCCGCCGGTGAACTCGCCCTTCGACGCCAACGACCCGACGACCTACAACAAGCAGACCCCGATGAACGTGTACGACACGCTGGGCAATCCGCACGTGCTGTCGACCTACTACGTCAAGAACGGCGCCGGCACCTGGGACGTGTATGCCGCCAACGACGGCACCGAGGTGACCGCCCTGAACGTGGCCGGCGCCGCCACCGGTACCGGCGCCGCCTTCACCGCGGTGAACACCGCGCGCGCCAACTGGGAAGCCGCGACCCGCGCCGTGCCGCCGGTCCCGGCTACCATCAGCGCCGCGCTGAGCGCCTACGCCACCGCAGCTTCCGGCATGGTCGTGACCGCCGCAGGCACCGCCGGCGCCACCGCCGCCAACCAGACCGAGATCTCGACCGCGGCCACTAATGCCGCCGCCGTCCCGGGCACCACCCCGGACGAGATCGACGCCGCCATGTCCAAGGCGATCCGCGTGCCGGCCGTGCGCGTCGGCCAGCTGAATTTCGACACCAACGGCGCGCTGAACCTGGCGACCACCGGCACCGCCGGAAAGTTCAACGTCACCCTGCCGATCATCCCCTCGACCGGCGCCGAGCTGACCCTGCCGATGGAAATCGACTATGCCGGCACCACCCAGTACGGCAGCCCGACCAGCGAGAAGAGGCTGGTGCAGGACGGCTACAAGGCCGGCACCCTGCAGCGCTTCACCGCGGGCGCCGACGGCGTGATCCTGGGCCAGTACAGCAACGGCCAGACCAAGCCGCTGGGCCAGGTGGTGCTCGCCAACTTCTCCAACCCGAACGGCCTGGAGCCCCTGGGCAACAATGCCTGGGCCGAATCGTCGAACTCGGGCGTGCCCCTGGTCGGCACCCCGAATTCGGGCGGCATGGGTGTGCTGCAGTCGTCGGCGGTGGAAGCCTCGAACGTCGACCTGACGGCCGAGCTGGTCAACATGATCACGGCGCAGCGCGTGTACCAGGCGAATGCGCAGACCATCAAGACGCAGGATTCGGTGCTGCAGACGCTGGTGAACCTGCGTTAATGCAAGCGTAGGTTGAACGCGTCGGCGGGTCTCCCGCCGACGCGTCCAGCCAGCCGCCGCACCGCCCTACAGCAAAAAGGACAACACCATGGACCGCCTGATCTACACCGCCGCCTCCGGCGCCAAGCACATCCTGGAGCAGCAGGCCACCACCTCGAACAACCTGGCCAACGTCAACACGACGGGTTTCCGCGCGCAGCTGGATATCTTCCGCGCCGCCCCGGTCCAGGGTCCGGGCCTGCCGACGCGCGCCTTCGTGCTCGACTCGACCGCCGGCCACGACTTCTCGGCCGGCCCGCTGCAGGTGACCGGGCGCGACCTCGACGTGGCGATCAAGGGCGAAGGCTGGATCGCGGTCCAGATGGCGGACGGCACCGAAGCCTATACCCGCAACGGTTCCCTGCAGATGAGCCCGAACGGCCTGCTGCAGACGGCTTCCGGCAACACCATCGCGGGCGAGGGCGGTCCGATCACGATTCCGCCCGACGCCACCGTCACCGTGGGCGCCGACGGCACCATCTCGACCATCTCGAATACCGAGCAGCCGGCCGCGCCGGCCGTGCTCGGGCGCCTGAAGCTGGTCAATCCGCCCGCCGGCGACCTGGTGAAGGGCGACGACGGCCTGTTCCGCCTGAAGGACGGCGCCGCCGCCCCGATGGACCCGGCCGTGCGCGTCGCCGGCGGCGCCCTGGAAGGCTCGAACGTGAGCGCGGTCGACTCCATGGTGCAGATGATCTCTTTGGCACGCTCCTTCGAGACCCAAATGAGCCTGCTGAAGAACGCCGAGAATAACGCCGCGAAAGCCACCCAGATCCTCGCTTTGAATTGATAGTTGCTGCAGCATAATTCTCCTGTACGTGGCGGACTTCGTCCGTCACCCTTAGGAGAATTCCATGATCCGTTCGCTGTTTATCGCCAAGACCGGCCTCGAAGCGCAGCAGACCAACCTCGACGTCATCACCAACAACCTCGCCAACGTCAGCACCAACGGGTTCAAACGATCCCGTGCGGTGTTCGAGGACCTGCTGTACCAGAACGTGCGCCAGCCCGGCGCGCAATCCTCGCAGCAGACCAACCTGCCTTCGGGCCTGCAGATCGGTACCGGTGTGCGCACCGTCGCCACCGAGCGCATCTTCACCCAGGGTAATCCCCAGCTGACCGGCAACTCCAAGGACGTGATGGTCAACGGCTCGGGCTTCTTCCCGGTGCTGCTGCCCGACGGTAGCCAGGCCTATACCCGCGACGGCTCCTTCCAGACCGATGCCAACGGCCAGCTGGTCACCTCCAGCGGCTTCGTGGTGCAGCCGGCCATCACCATTCCGTCGAACGCCGAGTCGATCACCGTCGGCCGCGACGGCACCGTCTCCGTCAAGCTGCCCGGCGCCGTGGCCCCGACCCAGGTCGGCTCGCTCCAGCTCGCCACCTTCGTGAACCCGGCCGGCCTCGAGTCGCGCGGCGAGAACCTGTACGTCGAGACCGGCGCCTCGGGCAACCCGAACCTGAACGTTCCCGGCACCAACGGCGCCGGCGTGCTGATGCAGGGCTATGTCGAATCCTCGAACGTCAACGTGGTCGAGGAAATGGTCAACATGATCCAGACCCAGCGCGCCTACGAGATCAACAGCAAGGCGATCACCACCTCCGACCAGATGCTGCAGAAACTGTCCCAGTTATGAAATCGTTTATTTCTTCGCCGTTTGTCGTCGCCGCGCTGCTGGCCCTGGCCGGCTGCGCTACCGCGCCCAGCTCCATCGTGCAAGGCCCGACCAGCGCGCGTCCGATGCTGGTCGAGACCGCGCCGCCGACCTCGGGCGCGATCTACAACGCCAACAGCTACCGCCCGATGTTCGAGGACCGCCGCGCGCGCCATATCGGCGACCTCCTGACCATCAACATCAGCGAGCGCACCTCGGCCAACAAGGCCGGCGCCAGCTCGGGCAACAAGAACGGCAGCGCCAGCTTCGCGGCGCCGGGCGTCCTGCAGTCGGCGATCGGCGCCAGCGTGGCGCTGGAATCGGAAGCCAAGTTCTCGGATGCGGACAAGCAGAGCGCCTCGAACGACTTCACCGGCACCCTGGGCGTGACCGTGACCGAGGTGCTCCCGAACGGCAACCTGATCGTGGCCGGCGAAAAGCAGATTTCCATGAACAAGGGCGTCGAGTTCATCCGCTTCTCGGGCATGGTCAGCCCCGATACCATCCAGCCGGGCAACATCGTCTCGTCGACGGTGGTGGCCGACGCCCGTGTCGAGTACCGCACCAACAGCCGGATCGACCGCGCCGAGGTCAACTCGATGCTGTCGCGCTTCTTCCTGTCGATGCTGCCGTTCTAAACGTCTCTTTATACGCCATGCGCAAGTTCACTTCCTTCCTCCTGCTGTCCGCCACCGTCGTGGTCACCGCCCTCGGCATCGCGCCGCCGGCCCAGGCCGAACGCCTGAAGGACCTGGCCAGCATCGCCGGCGTCCGCCAGAACCAGTTGTCCGGCTACGGCATCGTGGTCGGCCTGGACGGCACCGGCGACCAGACCAGCCAGACGCCGTTCACCGTGCAGTCGATCCAGGCCATGCTGCAGCAGAAGGGCGTGAACCTGCCGCGCGGCACCCAGCTGCAGTTGAAGAACGTGGCCGCCGTCATGGTCACCACGTCGCTGCCGGCCTTCGCCCAGCCGGGCCAGACCATCGACATCACCGTGTCCTCGATCGGTAACGCCAAGAGCCTGCGCGGCGGCACCCTGCTCATGACGCCGCTGCACGGCGCCGACGGCCAGGTGTACGCGATGGGCCAGGGCAACCTGGTGGTCGGCGGCGTCGGCGCGCAAGCTGGCGGAGGTGGTGCGCAAGTCCAGGTCAACCACCTGGCCGTGGGCAAGATCTCGGGCGGCGCCACCGTCGAGCGCGCCGTCGCCTCGAACCTGGGCGAGAACAACCAGATCCGCCTGGAACTGAAGGAAACCGATTTTTCCACGGCCGCGCGCGTGGTCGAGGCTGTCAACGACCAGTTCGGCGCCGGCGTGGCGACCGCCCTCGACGGCCGCGTGATCCGCGTGCGCACCCCGTCCTCGAGCGACCAGCGCGTGGCCTTCCTGGGCATGCTGGAGCAGATCGACATCAAGCCTGCGTCGGCCTCGGCGAAGGTGATCCTGAACGCCCGTACCGGTTCGGTGGTGATGAACCAGGCTGTGATGCTGGACAACTGCGCGATTTCGCACGGCAACCTGTCGGTGACGATCGGCGCCGACACCAATGTCAGCCAGCCGGCCCCGGGTTCGCGCGGCGCCACCGTCGTGACCCAGAATCCCTCGGTCGAGATCAAGAAGGACCCGGGCAAGGTCCTGATGGTGAAGGGCGGCGCTTCGCTGGCCGAAGTCGTCAAGGCCATGAATTCGATCGGCGCCACGCCGCAAGACCTGCTGGCCATCCTGCAGGCATTGAAAGCCTCCGGCTCGCTGCGCGCCGACCTCGAGATCATCTAAGGAAGACCCGTCATGATCGCCTCGAACAAATCCGACCTGAGCACCAAGTTCGCTCTCGACACCAAGGGCTTGAGTGAACTCAAGCAGGGCGCGAAAGCCGGCTCGCCGGGCGCGCTGAAGGAAGCGGCCACCCAGTTCGAGTCGATGTTCATCAACATGATGATGAAGAGCATGCGCGACGCCACCCCGCAAGAGGGCATGCTCGACAACCAGCAGACCAAGATGTTCACCGGCATGCTGGACCAGCAGATGAGCCAGAACCTGGCCAAGCGCGGCATGGGCCTGGCCGACGTGCTGACCCGCCAGCTGGGCGCCCAGAACATGGGCCAGCAGGCGCTGGCGATCGGCGGCGAAGGCAATGCCACCACCTCGGGCAGCGCGATGCCGA
>NZ_JBAMDH010000072.1:0-9018 GCF_036961685.1 Massilia sp. DD77 | reverse complement strand
CCTCCAGCGCGAACAGCAGCGCCGCGAGCGCGCGGCCGCCGAGGAGGCGCGCGCGGCGCGCAAGGAAGCCCTGCGCCAGCAGTTGCTGGCCAAACGCGCCGAGGAGGCGGCCAAGGCCAGACTGGCCCAGGACGAGGCGGAACGCAAGGCCGCCCAGGCCAAGGCCGCGGCGGCCTACCTGATCGAACAGAAACGCGCGCGCGAAGAGCAGGCCGCGCGCACGGCCGCCGAATTGCAGGCGATGCTGCCGACGCCGGCCAGCCCGGTCGCGGACAGCCACGGCCTGCTGCGCGACGCTTTCCTGGACGGCGCCGGCGAAGGGCCGGCGCTGGTGCTGATCCCGACCGGACGCTTCCAGATGGGCTCTCCCGAGCACGAGCGCCGCATCGCGATGGCGGCCGGCGCCCAGAAGAACTGGCTGGCGCGCGAAACGCCCCAGCACTGGGTCGGCATCGAGAAGCCCTTCGCCATGGGCCGTCATCCGGTGACGGTGGGCGAGTGGCGCGCCTTCGTGCTGGCCACCGGATGGCAGCCGGGTGGCGAAGTCGACTGGGCCGCGCCCGGCTTCCCGCAGACCGACGAGCATCCGGTGGTGGGCGTGACCTGGTTCGACGCCCTGAAGTACGTGGCCTGGCTGAGCGAGGCGACCGGCAAGCGCTATCGCCTGCCGAGCGAAGCCGAATGGGAATACGCCTGCCGCGCCGGCACCCACACCGCCTTCCATGTGGGCGACACGATCTCCACCGAACAGGCCAACTTCGACGGCACCTTCACCTACAACGGCGGGCCGCGCGGCGAGTACCGGCGCGGCACCACCCCAGCCGGCATGTTCGCCCCCAATCCCTGGGGCCTGCACGACATGCATGGCAATGTCTGGGAATGGGTGCAGGACGTGGTGCACGAGAACTACGAGGGCGCCCCCGTCGACGGCAGCGCCTGGGAACTGGGCGGCGACCAGGCCCGGCGCATCCTGCGTGGCGGCTCCTGGCTCTATAATCCGCGCTACCTGCGTTCGGCGCTGCGCAACGGCTTCTCGGCCGCGCTGTCGAACGACATCGTCGGCTTGCGCGTGGTGCGCGAGCTGGTCTGACCATTCTCGAGGAGACACGATGCGCTTGACCGCGCTGGGGGCGCTCGCCTTCGCCTGCCACATCCAGACCGCCGCTGCTGCTGCCGCTGCGGCCACCGACACGATCGTGTTGTTCGACAGGGAGCGCGCCCGTCCGGTGCCGGTGGCGCTCTATTTCCCCGCATCGCCTTCCGCCTGCACGCCGGCGCGCCCCTGTCCGGTGGCGCTGCTGAGCCCAGGCTACGGCAACAGCCATCTCGAGTACGGCTTCCTTTCCGAGCGCCTGGCGCGCCTGGGCTACCTGGTGGCCGCCATCGGCCAGGAGGCGCCCGGCGACGCGAAATTCGATCCGCAGGGCGATATGGTGCGCCAGCGGGCCGAGATGGCGCGCCGCGGCGCCACGACGATCCGTTTCGTCCACGGCGAGCTGGCGCAGAAGCTGCGCGGCTACGATTGGCAGCGCGCGGTGCTGGCGGGGCATTCGATGGGTGGCGACAGCTCGGCCCTGCTGGCCTCGACCGACCCGGCCGGTATTGCGGCCGTGGTCACGCTGGACAACCGCCGCGCGGCGCTGCCCCGTTCGAGCGCGATCCGGGTGCTGTCGCTGCGCGCCGCGGATACCGGCGCCGATCCAGGCGTGCTGCCGGACGCCGAAGAACGCCGGCGCTACGGCGCCTGCATCCTCGACCTGGCGGACTCGCGCCATAACGATATGGTCGACGGTGGCCCGTCCGTGCTGAAGGATGCCATCGGCGGCGCGGTCGAGCGCTTCCTGCGCCTGGATGCGGCGGGACGGCCCGCGTTCGCCTGCGGCGAGTAAGAACAAAAGCCTGAGCCGAAGGCGGGAAGCCGGCGCCCCGGTTCTGGTGTAGAGTGAGGCATTGCCTTTTTCACCATGGGAACCGAGATGGCCATTGCACACCTGTTCAAATCGCACGACAAGGACCTGGGCGGCGGCTTCACCGTGCGCCGTATCCTGCCGGCGGCGGCGCGCCAGTCGGTCGGGCCTTTCCTGTTCTTCGACCACATGGGGCCGGTCGAGGCCCAGCCCGGTTCGCGCCACGACGTGCGCCCGCACCCGCACATCGGCCTGGCCACCGTGACCTACCTGTTCGAAGGCGCGATCATGCACCGCGACAGCCTGGGCACCGAGCAGCGCATCGAACCCGGTGCCATCAACTGGATGACAGCCGGCAGCGGGATCGTGCACTCCGAGCGCACGCCGGACGACCTGCTCGACAAGCCGCGCCGCACCCACGGCCTGCAGCTGTGGGCGGCGCTGCCGCGCGAGCACGAGGAAGCGCCGGCCGCCTTCAGCCACACGCCGGCCAGCGAGATTCCCGAGATCCGCTTCGAGGGCGGGCAGGCGAGGGTGCTGGTCGGCAGCGCCTTCGGCCAGACCTCGCCGGTGCCGACCTTCAGCCAGACCCTGTACCTGGACGTCCAGCTCGACCCGGGTGCGGAAATCGTCCTCGACAAGCTGCCCGAGGAGACCGCCTTCTACGCGCCCTTCGGCGCCATCGCCATCGACGGCGAGGACGTCGGGCACAACACCATGGCCATGGCCGAGCCGGGCAGGGCGGTGCGGGTGAGTACGCAGGACGGCGCGCGCTTCGTGGTGATCGGCGGCGCGCCGCTGGACGGGCGCCGCTTCATCTTCTGGAATTTCGTGTCGACCAGCCGCGACCGCATCGAACAGGCTGCGCGCGACTGGGAAGACCAGCGCTTCGTGCCGGTGCCCGGCGACGACGAGCGGATTCCGCTGCCGCAGTGGCCGCCGGCCTGGCGGCGCGACTGAGAGGCGATCAATTTTTGGGACGCTATTGAATTTTTGCAATCTTTCTCTACATGAGGTGAACGAGTGGGATAGCCCTCTCGCACAAGCGGATGGACCGCACCTCGAGGGGAACAATGAGAATAGTGCAAAGCTTCCTGGGCGCCTTCCTTGCCGCGGTGCTGGCGGCATCACCGGCTAATGCGCAAGCGCCCGAGCCGACGCAGCCGACGCAGCCAACTCAGCCAACGCAGCAGGCGGACATGCGGATGAACGCCGAGAGCCGGCGGCAGCTGATCGACAGCCTGGTCGAGGAGCTCAAGGACAGCTACGTCTTTCCGGACAGGGCAAGGCAGGCCGAGGCCGCGCTGCGCGCCCAGCAACAACGCGGCGCCTATGACGGCATCGGCAGCGCGCAACAGCTGTCGGAAGTCCTGACGCGGGAGCTCCAGGCCACCACGAAAGACCGGCACCTGCACGTCAGCTACAGCGCAGAGCCGCTGCCCCTCAGGAAACCGGCCAGTGCGCCATCGCGGGAAGCGATGGCCGGCAGGCTGGCGATGATGCGCTCGGAGAATTTCGGTGTCAGGAAGATCGAACACCTGCCGTTCAATATAGGCTACCTCGAACTGAACGGCGTCTTCTCGGCTGACGATGCGCGGGAGACGATCGCGGCCGCGATGGGGGTGCTGGCCCACACCGACGCCCTCATCATCGACCTGCGCGACAACCGCGGAGGCGACGCCGCCACCGTGAAGCTGCTGGCAGGCTACCTGTTCGACCGGCCGGTCCGCTTGAACGATTTCAGCTATCGCAGGGGCGAGCGTTTCGAGCAGCGCTGGAGCGCCGTGGTGGCGCCGGCACTGCGCTACGGCCAGAAAAAAGAGCTCGTCATCCTGACCAGCAAGGAGACCTTCTCGGCGGCGGAGGATTTCAGCTACGCACTCAAGAACCTCAAGCGCGCGAGCGTGGTGGGCGAGACCACCGGCGGCGGCGCGCATCCCGGCGACGACCGCCGACTGTCGCCCCATTTCAGCGTCTTCATGCCCCTGGGCCGTTCGATCAGTCCGATCACGAAGTCGAATTGGGAAGGCGTCGGCGTGACGCCCGATATCGGCGTCCCGGCGAAAGACGCATTAAGGACTGCTCAGCTGGCCATCCTGAAAAAGATGGCGGCGGCGGAGCAGGACGCCGGCCGGCTCGCCTACCTGAACACGCGCATGGCGGAGCTTGGCGCCCGGGCCGCACATTAAGCGTCGCGAAGGCGCGCGTTTTTTCCGCGACAGGAGTAAGCTGGAACAACCGACCGGATTTTCCTGCCGGTGTTTCCTTCTCCGTTGAAAGGATGCGCCATGAAAATTCCTGAACATCTCCAGGTTCCCGCCATTGTCTTCGCCTTGCAAGCCGCGCTGCTGGCTGGCGCCGCCCTGATCTTCCTGGTGCTGCGCCCATCCGGCGTGTAGTGCCGGGCCGCCGCTCAGGCGTGGTAGATGGGGGCCAGGACGCGGCTCCGGCGTTCGCCGGCGCCGCGGCGGTCGATGCGTGCGTCCGGATAGGCGCTGGCAGCGAAGCGCACCCGCTGGCCCAGTCCGCCAAGACGCGCGCCCTCCGTTGCGGGAGCGAGCGGTGTGTCCTTGCCGCTCGCGCGGTCGCGTAGCCAGAAACCGCCGTCGCGGTGGAACAGCAGCGGCAGGGCGCTCGCGCGCGGCTGGCAGGCGCCCGGGGAGGCGCTTGGGTCCAGCTCCGGCGCCATCAGGTAAAAGCATTCCGCTTGCGCGCCGCCGTCCAGCCGGTGCAGGACGAGGGCATGCGCCATCACCGCCGTCACTTCCAGGCTCACGATGCCCTTGATGCTGGCCGTCAGTTCGATGCGCATGCCGGCGCGCAGGGCCACCGGTGTGTGCTTGCCGGGCCAGACGCCGTCGACCAGCAGGCCATAGCGCGATACGTCCTCGATTTCCCAGCCCAGGCGGCCGCGCCGGACCACGGCATGGCGGCCCGAGATGCGGCGCGTGAGGCCGCCATGGTCTTCACCTTGCGCGCCGTAATGCGCCAGCAACAGATCGGCTTCCGGCTCCATGGACTCGAAGCGCCCCAGCACGCATTCGTCGAGCGCGAACACGCGTACGTGGCGCTGGGTGGCCGAGTCGGCTTCCGCATGGACCAGGCAGGCGCTGTCGGCGGCGCAGGGATGCGGCGTGGCGCCGGCCGGCAGGTCGATCTCGATCAGGTCCTCGTCCCAGGCGATGGTGGAAAAGCCGAGGTCGATCTTGCCGGTCTGGGCCTCCAGGTTGACCTGGGCGATCGAGGCGTTGCGGGCCGTTACGTCGATGTCGACCCGTCCGCCGCCGGGCGCATTGACGCGGGCGATGCCGGCGTCGTCGGCCATCACGCGCACGTTCTTGTGGGTCGCGAGGAAAGCCTGGTGGATCTCGCCCAGGCTGGCGTCCTGGCGCGGCACCAGGATCACCGGCGAGCAGGTCCAGGTGCGGCCCGCCTCGGGCGATTGGGGATGGTGGCTGTGCAGCTCGACCTCGATGCGGTATTGGCCATGCTCCAGGCCGCGCGAGGAGAACTCGAGGAACAGCGGGCGCCAGTCGCCGCGCGAGGTGCGCTGGAAGGCATAGCGTTCGCCGCCGTGCAGGCGCAGGCTCGAGCGCACCAGCATCCGCACTTCGGGCGCGCAATCCATCGGCATGCCGCGCAGCTCCAGGCGGATGGCCTGGCGGCCGCCGGCGGCGCGCGGGTCGAAGCCGCTGATGTGCAGTTGCGGGCGCTGCAGCACGGGCGCCGCGCGTTCCCCGGCCACCGGCACGGCCGCGCTGCGGCTGCGCAGGGCGGAGATGGCGTCGAAGCTGGACGGCAGGGCGGCTGGTGCCGGCGCAGGAGACGGGTCGCTGTCCGCCGGCTGCGCATGCCCGTGCGCGCACACGCCATCGCCGGGAAGGACCCAGACGGTGCAGTGCGGATGCTCGGGATTGCGGCAGCGGTTCATTGATGAGCTGGGCGTGGCAGGATGGATCGGTCAGTCGGCAATATTGCTAGCTTACGCTGTTTTGGCGGGCTGTGGCGCGACGACTAAGTTGATTATTAACATTATTTTCTCTAAGTAACTACCTGTCCGCTCGCGGCAGCGCGGTCTCGTCGGTATGGCGCAGCAGCGCTTGCGGCAGCGGCTGCAGAACCAGGGCAGTCAGGTTGTCCGGCAGCAGTCCGGGCGGCGGATCGTGCTCGATGGCGCCGAACAGCCGCTCCACGATGCCGGCGGCGTCTGGACAGCCCGCGAACAGGCGCTGCCAGCCGCCGACAAACAGGTCGGGCTGCGCGCACGACCAGAAACCGTCGGTGGCCAGCAGGTAGGCGCAGTCCGGGCGCAGGGCGAGGGCGCGGCGGTCGGGCATCGCGGACAGCCAGGACGGCAGCCGCTCGGGCGTGAGCGGATACAGGGTGTCGGACAACCTGGCCGGGTCTGCGAAGGCGTTGCCGAGAATGAAAGCCTGGGCGATCTGGGGAGCATGCCGGCCATGCACCTGGCGCCACCAGCCCGCTTCGTCCAGCCTGCCGGCCATGGCCGCCGCCGTCGCCGGGACGTGGTCGACCGTCAGCGGATGTGCGCCCCCGGGCGCCAGTTCGTACAGGCGCGAATCGCCCACGTGGTACAGCAAGGCCAGGCCGCTGGGCGGGAGTTCGAGCAGGGTCAGCGTCGTCCCGGGACGGGGCAGGCCATCGTCCACGAGGAAACCGTGCTGCAGTTCGCCATGCAGGCTGTCGAGCCGGAAACCCAGTTCGTCGGCGCTCGTGCAGGGCGGGACGGCGAGCAGGGCGGCGGCGACGGCTTCGGCCGCCTCGCGCCCATGGCCATGGCCGCCCATGCCGTCCAGCACCGCGACCCGTGCATGGCCCCGCGGCCAGCCGGCCACGGTGGCCCGGCGCGCTTCCCCGCCATGCAGGTGGCAGGCCTGGCCGGCGCCATCGATGACGACGAAATTATCCTGGTTCTCGGGACGGGCGGCAGGGCCGTAGCCCGTGTGGCTGGCGACCGCGGCGTCGAAGCGCGGACCGAGGTGGAAGGCAAGAATGGATGGCGGCATCGGCAAGGTAGATGGACTGACCTTGCTACTTTACTACGGCGCGCCTGATTTCAAAGCGCCGATTAGATGGGGTGTTTGCGGCTGCCCGTGGCCAGCACCAGGGCATTGATCACCACGCAGGCGCCGGCCGCCGCCAGGGCCACCCGCACGCCCCAGGCGTCGGCGACCTGGCCCCAGAACAGGCTGCCCGCCACATAGCCGCAGGACATCACGAACAGGTAGATCGACAGGGTGCGCGCCCGCACCTCGGCCGGGAAGGACAGCTGGGCAGCGGCGTTGAGGGTCGAGACGGTAGCCGACCAGGCCATGCCGCCGCACACGATCAGGGGCATCAGGACCATGGGTGAGCGGATGAAGGGCATGGCCAGCAGCATGGCGCCATAGACCAGCAGGGCGCCGGCCAGCACGCCGGTCTTGTCGACCCGTGCCCGCACCTGCGGCAGGAAGAAGGCGGCGATGACCGCCCCGCCGCCCAGGCAGCCCATCAGGGTGCCGTAGACGCCGGAATTCATGCGCAGCACGTCGCGCACGAAGACCGGCAGCAGGCTGGCGAAGGCGATGGTGGCGAAGAATACCGAGCACACGTTGCGCAGGATGCGGCGGTAGCGTGCGCAGCCAATGGCGCAGCGCAGGCCGTGGCGGAAGCGCTCCCGGAAATCCTCGCGCACCGCCGCTTGCTGGGCGCGCTCGCGCCACCACAGCCAGTAGACGGCCAGCAGGCCGGCGAAGGACATGGCGTTGGCCAGGAACAGGGCGCCCGGCCCGATCCAGCCGAACAGCAATCCGCCCAGGGCCGGGCCGATCACGGCCGACAGATTGTAGGAAAGGTTGTTGAGGGTGGCGGCCGCCTCGACCTCGTCGGGCTCGACCAGGCTCGAGAGGGCCGCCTGCCAGGCCGGCCAGATGAAGGCGGTGCCGATGCCGAGGCAGAAGGTGATCGCCAGCACCGGCCCGCTGGCGATCTGGCCCGTCCAGACCAGCAGCGCCATGGCGCCCGCGCAGCAGGCCATGTAGAGGTTGCAGAAGAACAGGAACTTGGGGCGGTGCACGGCGTCGGCGACCACGCCGGCGAACAGGGCGAACAGGAGAATCGGTACGTAGGTGGCGGTCTGGACCAGCGAGGTGATCGCGGCCGACTTCGACAGCGAGGCCACCAGCCAGGCCGAGGCGAAGGTCTGGATCCAGGTGCCCATGTTGGACACCAGGTTGGCCAGCCAGATGCTGCGGTAGCGCGTGTGGCGCAGCGGACGGGTCAGGGGCACCTTGCGGCGCGGCGGGGCGGCGGTCTGCGGGGAGCTCAGGCTGGCATGGGACATGATCCGGCCAGTGTAGACGTGCTCGGCGGCACGGGTCAATGAAATTGCCATGCGGCAACTCAATTATGTGGTATGTTGGCGCTTCCAGCGCATGCTGACCAAAAGAGATCATGGAAATCCGACCGCTAGTCACCGCCGACATCCCAGCCGTTTCCGCGCTGCTGCGCGAACTGGCCAAGGAGTACATCGTCCACGAATCGCCTCCGGAAGGCGCGTCGACCTTCCTCGCGGAGAACGACGAGATGGGCGTGCGTGGTTTCCTGGCGCGCGGCCATGTCTACCACGTGGCGGTGGTCGAGGGCCAGCTGGCCGGCTTCGTCGCCGTGCGCGACCGCAGCCACCTGTTCCATTTGTTCGTCGGCAAGCGCTGGCACCGGCGCGGCATCGCCCGCCGCCTGTGGGAAGCGGCGCGCGACGCGGCCCTCGCAGAGGGTGGCGACGGCGCCTTCACGGTCAATTCCTCCAACTACGCGGTGCCGGTGTACGAGGCCTTCGGCTTCGCGCGGGTGGGGCCGACCCAGTGCGCCAAGGGGCTGTACTTCAACCCGATGCGTTATCCGGCGGCGGACGAGTCCTAGACCGCCGGTCTCAAAAGTCCATCCCCCGGCCGCTCGCACTCCTAGCGACGTTCGTCGGCGCGGCGCAGCCACAGGCTGCTGGCCCAGCCTTGCCGGGACACCCCGTCGATCTCCGCGCTCACCTGCCACCAGTCGCCTTCGCGGCGGCCGCTTGCGACCACCCGGCTGCCGGCCGGCACGACGGCCAGGC
>NZ_JBAMDH010000071.1:0-9486 GCF_036961685.1 Massilia sp. DD77 | reverse complement strand
GGCAAGCCTTTCCCGCGCCACCCACACGAAGCAGACATGAAGACAGAACAGGGAAGCACATTGTTCAACGCCATCGTGGCCACGCCCTTTGGCGCGATGGGCATCCGTACGCAGGACGCGCGCTTGCGCGAGCTGGTCTACCTGCCGCCGCAGTACGCCGAACAAGCCCCCGACAACGAGGTCGCCGAGCATACCGCCGGGCAGGTCGCACGCTACCTGTCCGACCCGGACTACCGTTTCGACCTGCCGCTGTTCGAGGCCGGCACCGAGTTCCAGCGCAAGGTCTGGGAAGCGATCGGCGCCATCCCGCGCGGCAGCGTGCGCACCTATGGCCAGCTGGCCAAGCTGATCGGCTCGGCGCCGCGCGCCGTGGGCCAGGCTTGCGGGGCCAACTGGTTCCCGCTGATCATTCCCTGCCACCGCGTGACGGCTTCCGGCGGGCTGGGCGGCTTTTCCAACCAGGACGACGAAAACGGTTTCCACCTGTCCGTGAAGCGCTGGCTGCTGCGCCACGAAGGCGCCACCGCATCCCCATGGCAACAGCAGTCAATCTGGCCCTGATCGACGAGTTCTGCGACACGCTCTGGCTGGAACAGGGACTGGCAAAGAATTCGCTCGACGCCTACCGGCGCGACCTGCGCCTGTTCGCCGGCTGGCTCGAGGCCAAGCGGCCCGAACGCGACGGCCTGCTGGCGGTGCGGCCGGAAGACCTGGCCGGCTATTTCGCCGACCGCCACCCGGATTCGCGCCCGAGCTCGGCCAACCGCCGCCTGTCGGTGCTCAAGCGCTTCTACCAGCTTGCCCTGCGCCAGCAGAAGATCAAGGAAGACCCCTGCCTCAGGATGGCCTCGGCGCGCCAGCCGACCCGTTTCGTGCACACCCTGACCGAAAGCCAGGTCGAGGCCCTGCTCGGCGCGCCGGACGTCGGCACGCCGCTGGGCCTGCGCGAGCGCACCATGCTCGAACTGATGTACGCCAGCGGCCTGCGGGTGTCGGAACTGGTGGCGCTCAAGCTGGTCGAAGTCAGCCTGAACGACGGCGTGCTGCGCATCACCGGCAAGGGCAGCAAGACCCGCCTGGTGCCCTTCGGCCAGGAGGCGCGCACCTGGATGGAGCGCTACCTGAAGGATGCGCGCGGCATCATCCTGAACGGCCAGGTCGACGACGCCCTGTTCGTGACCGGCCGCGGCGGCCCCATGACGCGCCAGATGTTCTGGATCCTGATCAAGAAGCATGCGCAGAAAGCGGGCATCCAGGCGCCGCTGTCGCCGCACACCCTGCGCCACGCCTTCGCCACCCACCTGCTCAACCACGGCGCCGACCTGCGCGTGGTACAGCTGCTGCTGGGACACGCCGACATTTCCACCACCCAGATCTACACCCACGTGGCGCGCGAGCGTCTCAAGCACCTGCATGCCCAGCACCACCCCCGTGGTTAGTCAAGCCGCCTCGGCCCGACTAGTCCATAATGCCCGGGTAGCACACATCTTTTTTGCACAGGCGAGGTGAACATGGCTCGAAATAATTTCAGTTACGAAAAGCGGCAGCGGGAACTCGAAAAGAAGCGCAAGGCGGACGAAAAGGCCAAGCGCAAGCTGGAAGCCAAGAACGCCCCGGCCGGCCAGGGCGAGGGAGAGGCTGAGGCTGAGGCTGAAGGCGATGCCCAGGCGGATGGCGCACCGGCGCTCGACACGCCCCTGTCGCAAACTTAGAACCTATTCCAGTAGGCGGGAGGAAGCGCATGGCGATGCATGGGAAGTGCAGGCAAGGCGCGAGGAGGCAGTGTGGCTGGCCACACAACGACGAGTAACGCCGCCTGCGCTTGCCAGGCGCGCCAGGAGCGACTCTTGCCTACTGGGATAGGTTCTTAGTCCTGGGGAAAGCAGAATGCCGCGCGGCGCCGGCTGTGGGAGCCGGCGCCTTCACGGGTGAGGGGAGCGGGCCGGCGTGTGGCGGCCCGCGTTATCCGGTGGCGCGTAGGCTCGATCCGCATCGGGGATCGAGCTCAGTGCGCATGGTTGAACTATAAAGATTGCGGCCCGCGCCAGCCATCGGTATGCGACGAGCCGCCGCTTCGGCGGCATGAAATGCATAGGCCGGGGATGAATTGCGGAGCGCCCGCGCACTTGAGCGGCCGCAAACATGGCGGTCCGGGCGGGGAGAACAATAGCGGGGTTGTCAGCCCGTTTATTGTTGTTTCCACCGCGAAAGGCCATGCCGTGACCGAGAAGTCGCCGGAATTATTTGCGGACGGTCCGTCTCCCGAACCGATCCGCATGGCCGATCCCCGGTTGGGCGTCTTGCCGCCCCGGGCGCCGGAGGGCGAAACCCTTGCAAACGCCGGGCCGGGCCACGAAGCGCTCGAGTGGCTGCACCATTTCGTGACCGCCCTCGAGCTGGCGCCCGCGGTCGCGGTGCACGCCATGGACCAGGCCGGCATCATCCGTTACTGGAACCACGCCTGCGAAGAGCTGTACGGCATCACGGCCGGGCGGGCGATCGGCACCCCGTTCTCGCAGCTGGTGATCCACCTCGAGCAGCAGGACGAGTTCGACGCGCGCATCGCCTCGATCTGGCGCGACGGGGTGGCGCCGCCGCCGCGCGACTGGCTGGTCGAAGCCTGCACCGGCCGGCGCCACTGGCTGCATTCCTGCCACTATCCGGTCAAGCGCGACGGCCTCACCCAGCAAGTGTTCTGCATGGAGATGGACATCACCGCGCGCAAGGAAGCCGAAGCCAATCTGCAGCGCGCCGCCCAGGTGTTCCAGAACGCGCGCGACGCCATCGTCATGATGGACGCCGAGTACCGCGTCCAGACCGTCAACCAGGCCTTCACCACCATCACCGGCCACGCGCCCGAGGACATCATCGGCCGCACCCTGGCCAGCCTGCGCTGGAGTGCGGACGCCGGCTTCTACGAGCGCATCTGGTCCGAGCTGGACGGCAACGACCACTGGGAAGGCGAACTGAGCGGCACGCGCAAGAACGGCGAGACCTATCCGGTGCGGGTGGCCCTGACCACCATCCGCGATCCGCACGGCGACATCAGCAGCTACATGGCGATGCTGAGCGACATCAGCGAGCGCAAGCGCGCCGAAGAACACGTGCGCCACCTGGCCGAGCACGACGCGCTCACCGGCCTGCCCAACCGCGTCCTCTTCCTCGACCGCCTGCACCAGGCCCTGGCCACCTGGCGCCGCCAGCGCTGCCTGTTCGCGGTGCTCTTCCTCGACCTCGACCGCTTCAAGGGCATCAACGACACCCACGGCCACCAGGCCGGCGACACGGTGCTGCGCGAAGTGGCCGCGCGCCTGCGCGCCTGCGTGCGCCGGGTCGACACCATCAGCCGGCTCGGCGGCGACGAATTCGTGGTGCTGCTGGCCGACGTCAAGGGCGCCGACCAGGCCGCCCACGTGGCCAGCACGGTGACGCAGGCGGTGGCGCGGCCGATCAGTGTCGGCGCCCACGAGCTCACCCTGTCGGTCTCGATCGGCATCGCGCTCTGTCCCAGCGACGGCGACGATGTCGAGACCCTGCTGCACCATGCCGACGTCGCCATGTACCACGCCAAGCAGAACGGGCGCAACAGCTACCGCTTCTTCAGCCCCGAGATGAACGCCCACGTGATCGAGCGGGTGGAGCTGGAGAACCGCCTGCGCCAGGCGGTCGAGGCGGGCGAATTCATGCTCGAATACCAGCCCGGGATCGAGGTCGCCACCGGCCGCGTGACCGGGGTCGAGGCGCTGGTGCGCTGGCGCCATCCGGAACGCGGCCTGCTGCTGCCGGACGCCTTCCTGCCGGTGGCCGAGGAATCGGGCCTGATCGTGCCGATCGGCGAATGGGTGCTGCGCGAAGCCTGCCGCCAGGCGCGCGCCTGGCGCGACGACGGCCACGCCATCTCGGTGGCGGTGAACCTGTCCGCGGCCCAGCTGGCCGACGAAGGCCTGCTGCCCATGATCGACCGCGCGCTGCATGACAGCGGACTGGCGCCCCAGGCGCTCGACCTGGAAATCCTCGAGAACACCGTCATCGACAACGGCCTGGACATCGGCCCCACGGCCATGGCCTTGCGCGCACGTGGCGTGCAGCTGAGCATGGACCGCTTCGGCACCGGCTTGTCGAGCCTGGCCTCCCTGCGGCGGGTGCCGCTGTCCAAGCTCAAGCTCGACCGCAGCTACGTGGGCGACGTGGAGCACGACCCGGTCGATGCGGCCATGGTGCCGGCCATCATCGCGGTGGCGCGCAGCCTGCAGCTGCGGGTGGTGGCGGAAGGGGTGGAGACGGCCGACCAGCTGGCTTTTCTACGCCGCCACGGCTGCGACGAATACCAGGGCTTCTACGCCAGCCCGGCCAGCGCCCGGCCGGACTTCAGTCCGCACCCGTCCTGAAACCGTCCGCGCGCGGGAACAGGCGCAGGCGCGCCAGCACCTGGCCGTGGTCCGAGGCTTCGGGCAGGCCCAGGTTCAGGTGGTCGTTCAGGTAGACCACATCCGTCACCTCGCCGATGGCGTCGGGCAGGGCGTGGTTGAACTCGGGCGACACCAGGATGTGGTCGATGGTGGTGTGGCGGCGGTCGTGCAGGATCGAGAAGCCGACGTCGCGCCCGTTGTCCTGCTGGCGCTGCACGCGGAAGGCGTCGTACATGCGGTCCGCGGGCGGCGTGCCTTCGCCCAGCACGATCTCGGTGGTCACCGAATCGGCCACGTCGTTGAAGTCGCCCATCACGATGCGCGGGCGGCGGTGGGCGTGCGCCATGTCGGTGAGCAGCACGCGCAGGGCGGTGGCTTCGGTGCCGCGCCGGATCAGCGAGCGCAGGCAGGCCAGGGCGTACAGGTGCGGGTCCTCCCCGCTGTCGCTGGAGCGGTAGTCGGGCCGGCGCGATTTCAGGTGCACCACGATCACGTCGACCGTCACGCCGGGCGCGATCTCGATGGCCGCGTGCAGGGGCGCGCGGGTGAAGCGGTCCGGGTCGCGGCTGCCGGGAGGCATGGCCACGTTGTCCGGGAACAGGCTGAAGGCCTGGCCGGGCGCGGCCAGGGGCAGGCGCGACACCAGGGCCACGCTCGGGGTCAGGCGCGAGGCATGCGGGTCGGGATCGAAGCCGACATGGGCGGCCTCGCGGTAGCGCTGGGTGCGCGCCAGCACTTCCTTCAGCACGGCTTGCGAAAAGATCTCCTGGAAGCCGATGACGTCGGCATTGAGCAGGTCGACCTGGCGCGCGGTCCAGGCAAGCTTGGCCTCGTACTCCTCGGGCGTAATGGGCACCAGGTTGTCGTACAGCTGCGCGCCGGGCGGGGCCAGGTTGAGGGTGTTGAAGGTGGCAAAGCGAATTTCTTCCTGCATAATAGAAACCCCTTTATGTTCGTCTTTAGCGTACCACGCATGGCCAAGAAAGAGCACGTGTCAGAGACACCCGCCACACAATTCCTGCGCAAACAAGGGGTCGCTTTTTCGGAGCACCCCTACGACTATGAAGAACATGGCGGCACCGCCGTGTCCTCGCGCGCGCTTGGCGTTCCCGAGCACGACGTGGTCAAGACCCTGGTGATGCAGGACGAGGCCGCCAAGCCGCTGATCGTGCTGATGCATGGCGATTGCAAGGTCTCGACCAAGAACCTGGCGCGCGCCATTCCCTGCAAGTCGGTCGAGCCCTGCAAGCCGGATGTGGCGCAGCGCCATTCGGGCTACATGGTGGGCGGCACGTCGCCCTTCGGCATCCGCAAGGCGATGCCGGTCTTCGTCGAGGAAAGCATCCTGGCGCTGGACAAGATCTATATCAATGGCGGACGGCGCGGCTACCTGGTCGGCATCGCGCCGCAGGTCCTGGTCGATGTGCTGAAGGCGCGGCCGGTGCAGTGTGCGCTGGCCGAGTGACTACCTGGGTGGCTACTCGGGTGACTACCCGATGGGCATGGTGTATATTCACGGGCCGGTTTTCTCGGCTTATTAAAAAAGAGACAAGATGAACCCTACCATTGCGACCATCGTCGCCACCATCGCCGCCTACCTGGTCGGCTCGATTTCCTTTGCCGTGGTCGTGAGCCACGCCTTCGGCCTGGCCGACCCGCGCACCTACGGTTCCAAGAACCCGGGCGCCACCAACGTCCTGCGCAGCGGCAGCAAGAAGGCGGCCATCGCGACCCTGCTGGGCGATTGCGCCAAGGGTTGGCTGGCGGTGTGGCTGGCAGTGCGTTTCGGCCCGCAATACGGCCTGGAAGAGGGCGGCATCGCCCTGGTGGCGCTGGCCGTCTTCATCGGCCACCTGTGGCCGGTGTTCTTCAAGTTCGTGGGTGGCAAGGGCGTCGCCACCGCGCTCGGCGTCCTGCTCGGCATCAATCCGTGGCTGGGCCTGGCCACCCTGGCCACCTGGCTGATCGTCGCCTACGCCTTCCGCTATTCCTCGCTGGCGGCCCTGATCGCCTCGGTGTTCGCGCCGTTCTACTACGGCCTGCTGTTCGGCGCCGACGAGATCCTGTTCGCGGTCTTCATCATGAGCGCGCTGCTGCTGTGGCGCCATGGCGCGAACATCTCGAATCTGCTGGCGGGCAAGGAAACCAGGATCGGCAGCAAGGCCGCCGAAGCCAAGAAAAAGTAGCCGCGCGCGGGAAAATTCTCCAGGCGTTACCATAGGCCCTTTCGGCACGCCCGTGCCGCAATGGACAAGAAAGGTGGTGCGCTGTGAGCAAGCAACTCAGGATCGATTTTGTGTCGGACGTCTCGTGCCCGTGGTGCGCGATCGGCCTGAATTCGCTGTACAAGGCGCTGGCCAGTGTCGGCGGGGAGCTCAGTGTCGACCTCCACTTCCAGCCTTTCGAGCTGAATCCCGACATGGGGCCGGAAGGCCAGGACATCGTCGAGCACATCACCCAGAAATACGGCGCCACCGCCGAGCAGCAAGCCCAGAGCCGCGAGACGATCCGCCAGCGCGGCGCCGACGTGGGTTTCGTGTTCGACATGGAGCGCCGCGGCCGCATCTACAACACCTTCGACGCCCACCGCCTGCTGTCCTGGGCCGAAGGGGAGGGCCGCCAGCGCGCGCTCAAGGAAGCGCTGTTCACGGCCTATTTCACCCGCTGCGAGGACCCGAGCAATCACGAGGTGCTGCTGCGCGCGGTCGAGCAGGCAGGGCTGGAGCGCGAGACGGCGGAGCGCATTCTCAAGTCGGATGAATTCGCGGACGAGGTGCGGGCGCGCGAGCAGTTCTTCCAGCAGGCGGGCATTCGCTCGGTGCCGGCGATTATCATCAACCAGAAGCACCTGATTTCGGGCGGGCAGCCGCCGGAGGTGTTCGAGAGGGCGTTGCGGGAGATTGCAGGGCAGAAGTGAGTGAGGTGGTCTTCACGCGAACTTGGGTTCCCGCCTGCGCGGGAATGACGGTTTTTCGGTCGCGGGCCAGTAACTGATATAGCACTGCTCTGGTAGCACGTCATTCCCGCGCAGGCGGGAACCTAAGTTCGTCGATCCGCCACCACCCTCACCCGCAACTCACACCAGCTCCATCACCACCGGCTGATGATCCGACGCCGCCGTCTCCGACAGCACATCCAGCACCCGCACCCGCTCCGCCAGATCCTCGGTCACGAAGAAATAGTCATAGCACTCGGGCCGCTCCGGCCAGGGATAGCCGTGCAGGCCGGTGGTCGGCGCGCGCGGTGCGTCGCGGTGGACGATGCGCCAGGCGTCCTGCAGCGCCAGCGCGCCCGACTCGGGCGCCGCCAGCAGCCTGGCGTAGTCTTCCGATTGCGGCGCGAAATTGAAGTCGCCGCACAGGATCGCCGAGCCGGGCCGGAAGCCCAGCTGGAAAGGCGCGTCCAGGTTGGGGTCGGGCTGGAAGATGCGCGCGCGGGCGCAGGCTTCGACGTGCAGCTCGCGGATGCGCTGGACCTGGGCCATGCGCTGGCGCGCCGAATAGTACTCGAGGTGGGTGGTCATCAGGCGCAGCTTGCCGCTGGGCGCGTCGATCACGGTTTCCAGCAGGCCGCGCGGCATGCCCGCCGGGCTCTCGGGATCGGCCGGCCAGGGCAGCAGGTGGCGGTGCACCTGCGAGATGCGGTACTTCGAGAGGATCAGGTTGCCGAACAGGCGGGGGACGTTGTTCTTGTAGATCTCGCTGGGCGCATGCTCCATCAGGTGGTAGCCGCCGAAGGCCCCGCCGAGCTGCTTGAACTGGTTCGCGGTCGCGCTCCCGTCCAGTTCCGGGTGGTTGGCCGCCACTTCCTGCAGGCAGACCACATCCGGATTGAGGCGGCGCAGCACGTCGATGATCGCATGAATGCGGATCCGACCGTCCTTGCCACAGCCCCAATGAATATTCCAGCTCACCACGCGCATCACTAACCTCCGTAAAACTTGACCGTCGGATATTGCCACCGTTTGGCGGTCGACGGTCACACGGTAGGATCGATGTCAAGCTTGCAAGTTCAGGATGACAGCTTGATTCTAGCCCTGATTTTATGCGGCTTCCAGCTCGTCCAGCGGCCAGCGCGGGCGCACGTTGAAGGCATAGTCGCGCTGCGCCAGGGCCGGGTTGCGTTCGAGGCGCATGGCGCCGGCGAAGGCGATCATGGCGCCGTTGTCGGTGCAGAACTCCAGTTCCGGATAATAGACCTTGAACTTGCGCTTGAGCGCCGCGGCGTCGAGCGATGCGCGCAGCTGGCGGTTGGCGCCCACGCCGCCCGCGATCACCAGGCGGGTCAGGCCGGTGTGGCGCAGGGCGTTGACGCACTTGGCGGTAAGCACGTCGACGATCGCATCGACGAAGCCGCGCGCGATGTTGGCCTTGTCCTGCTCGCAGATGTTCGCCACCACTTTCTCTTCGTGGTTCTTGACCACCGTAAGCACCGCGGTCTTCAGGCCGGAGAAGCTGAAGTTGAAGTCCTTCGAGTGCAGCATCGGGCGCGGCAGGGTGTAGGCGAGCGGATCGCCGAATTCGGCCAGGCGTGAGATCGCCGGCCCGCCCGGGTAGCCCAGGCCGAGCAGCTTGGCCGACTTGTCGAAGGCTTCGCCGGCCGCGTCGTCCAGGGTCTCGCCCAGCAGGGTGTAGCGGCCGACGCCGTCCACGCGCATGAGCTGGGTGTGGCCGCCCGAGACCAGCAGGGCCAGGAAGGGAAACTCCGGACGCTCGCTGGCCAGCAGCGGCGACAGCAGGTGGCCTTCGAGGTGGTGCACGCCCAGCACCGGCTTGTCGAGCGCCAGCGCCAGCGAGCAGGCCACCGAGGAACCGACCAGCAGCGCGCCGGCCAGGCCGGGGCCTTGGGTGTAGGCGATGGCGTCGATGCTGGACATCGGAATGTCCGCGCGCTTCACCACCTCTTCCAGCAAAGGCAGGGCGCGGCGGATGTGGTCGCGTGAAGCGAGCTCGGGCACAACGCCGCCATACTCCTCGTGCATGGCGACCTGCGAATGCAGGGCATGGGACAGCAGCCCGCGCTCGGTGTCATACAGAGCCAGGCCGGTTTCATCGCAGGAGGATTCGACGCCGAGTAC
>NZ_JBAMDH010000070.1:0-9932 GCF_036961685.1 Massilia sp. DD77 | reverse complement strand
CCTCCTCGGTAGGGCCGGCGCCGGATTCGATCGCCTCCAGCAGCGCCCCCACGCTCGCGGGCCGTGCGGAGGGATCGCGTGCGAAGCCGGATTGCAGCGCGGTCCACTGGCGCGGACGCAAGGCGCGCGGCGCACGGGTCGCCGCACCGGCAGGCAGCTCCCCCTCCAGCATCTGGTAGATCATCGCCGACACGGCGTACACGTCGAGCGCGGGCTGCGGCTGGCGCTCCGGGTCCGCGGCTTCGGGCGCGCGGTAGCCGGCGGTGCCGGAGAGCGCCGGCGCTTCCAGCATCGCCGCGCCGCCCGAGGCACGGGCGCGCGCCGCGATGCCGAAGTCGAGCAGCTTGACCTCACCCTTGCTGGTGACGAACACATTGCCGGGTTTGATGTCGCGGTGCACCAGGCGGTGCTTGTCCCAGGCGTAGTCCAGGGCCTGCGCCACCGGCCGCAACAGGCCTTGCACGCGCTCCCAGCCCAGGCGTCCCTCGCGCGCCAGCAGGGCGTCGAGGTCCTCGCCCTCGAGGTATTCCATGATGACGAAATGGCTGGCCGTGGCCGGGTCCCGCGCCCACTCATAGACGCGCACGATGTGCTCGTGCGCCAGCCGGCGCGCGCGCGTGGCTTCCTGGATCAGGAGCTTGGCCTGGCTCGCCGCCTGGGTCGCCTGGGGCGGCAGGATCTTCAGCGCCACCTGGGCGCTGTGTCCCAGTTCGGCGTGGGTGGCAAGGTCGGTGGCCTGCCACACCTGGCCCATGCCGCCGTGCGCGATCAGGCGCTCCAGGCGGTAGCGGCGGTTCGGCGGGCCCAGCTCCTGCCCCACCATCAGGCCGATCTCGGTGCCGGGCCGCACAGGCGCTTCCCGCACCGGCTGCACGCCTTCCAGCTCCGGGGCGTATTCGGCGTCGAGGATCGCGTTCTTGCGCAAGTCGAACTCGTGGCGGCTCAGCAGGCCGTCCTCGTGCAGGGCGCGCAGTTCGCGGATCTTGTCGATGGCTGTCTGCATCGTTCAGGAAAGGGGGAGCGCCGCGCCGCAGGATGGACAAAAGCGGTCCTCGCTGCGCGCCGGGTGGCCGTGGACGCACTGGCGCCCACCAGCCTGGGCGATCGCGGCGCCCAAGCCGGCCTGCGAGGCCAGCGCCGCCTTGTTCACGTCGTTCTGCAAGGCCAGGAGGTCGAGCTGATGGCGCCGGTCCTTGTCCACTTCGGCCTCGCGCCGCGCCTGTTCCTCGCGCACCAGGGCCTGCGCCTCGGCGGGCGACAGCTTGCCGCTGGATAGCGCGGCCAGCTGGTCCGCATCCATGTTGGCGTGGACCCGCGTCTTCATGAAGTCGTTCAGCAGCGCGGCGTTCGGCGCCGCGGCCAGGGCCAGCTTGGCGGTGTCGTCCATCGCCGCCAGCGATTCGCCGCGTGCAATCTCCATGCGCGCCAGTTCCAGTTCGTGGGCGCGCTCGAAGGCGCGCGGCAGGTCCTGGACTTCGGCCAGGCGGGCATCGGCCTCGATGGTGCGCAGCAGCTTGTCGTGCTGGGCCTGGGCGTCGGCCTGGCCGGCGCCGCGGCGCACGTCGCCGATGCGCTGGCGCGCCTGCTCGTCTTCCCATTCCTGCAGGCGCTCGGCTTCGCGCCGGTGGGCATCGTTTGCCAGCAGCAGCGCCTGGTGGCGCGCCACGTGTTCCGCCTCGTCGATATCGCGCACGCGGCGCGCGGCCTCGGCTTCGTCCTGGCGCAGGCGGGTCAGCTCGGCGTGCTGGCGGCTTGCGTCCTCGATCTGGCGCGCCTGCTCGATCTTGTTGCGGATCTGCTGCTGGAGCAGCTGCTGCGAAAAGCGCTGCTGCGCCAGCTGGCGCGTCTGCACCGCCTCCTGCCGCGCCGCTTCCAGTTCGGCGCGCATGCGCACCTGGGCCAGCGCGCGCAGGTGCTGCCATTCGGCCGCTTCGTCGGCGCGCGCCGCGCTCTTCTGCGTCCGCTCGTGCTCCAGCTCGGCCAGGACCTCGGCGGCGCCGTTGCGGATCGCCTGTTCGCGCGATTGCGCTTCCAGGATGCGGCCATACAGCTCGATCTGGCGCGCCCGCACGCCGTGCGCGCGGTCGGCGCCCTGGAGCGAGAGTTCGGCCTTGGCGATCGCCTCGTCCTGGCGCAGCTCGGCGCGGCGCTGGCGCAGTTTCAGGTCCTGCTCGGCGCGAGCGATGCGGTTCCATTCCTCGGCCGTGTACAGTTCGTCGAGGTGGCGCGCGTGCTGGATCTGCACGTGCTTCTCGTCCGCCGCCAGCCACAGGCTGCCGACGCGGGCGCGGTTGGCGTCGAATTTGTCGTGGCGCAGCTCCAGGGTGTCGACCGCGGTCACCGCCAGGCCGTACCCGGCCAGCAGGAGCTTGAGGCCGCCCTGCAGGCGTTCGTCGAGCTGCTCGCGCAGTTCGCGCTTGCCCGCCATCTCGCGGATCGAGCGTGCGCCGACGAATTCCGCCGCCAGCTGCCGCACCGGATGCGCCAGCAGCTCGCGCAGCTCGGCTTCGCCGATGGTGCCCGGCATGGTCATGAAGTGGCGCGCGAAGGCGGGCACGTTCTCGATCCTGAGGCTGACCGTGAAGCGCGCGTGCACGGGCAGGTGCTCGGCGGTGTGGACGTCGCCGAATTCGAAGCGCACCGGCAGCGCAGCGGTGCGGGTAACGAGGATTTCGGCGTGCTGGTCGCGCAGCAGGTGGTTCAGGCGCGTAAAGAAGCCTTCGATCTCGTACTCGCCCTGGGGCACCTCGGTGGCCTTGTCGCCCTGCAGGATGAAGGCGCGCGCCGTAGCCGGCACGCGCAGCGTCTTGACGAACAGCCCCGAGAGTTCGCGCACGCCGAAGAACACGGCCAGTTCGTCGGGGCCGGCCATCCAGCGGTTTTCGCGCAGCACCGGGGCATTGCGCGGGGCGCCCAGGATCAGGCCGCAACCGGCGCAATAGCGGGCGTCGCCGCCATTCTTGCGCTCGCAGCGCGGGCAGCCGGCGCCTTTCACTCCGAACATCTGGAACATATCCGACTCCACTTCTTTACTTGATGTCTGCACTACAACGTCGCCCCGCCGATTCTAGCAGGCCGGGGCCGGTCAAATGATCCCGATTCGTTCGACGCAGGCCAGGCTCGCGCCACGCGCCCGCACGTCCTCGCGCAGGCCGGGCGGCAGCGCCGCTTCCCATTCCCGGGGCAGCAACACCCGGTCGCCCGCCGCCAGCTCGCGCAGGATCAGCGCGCATTTCGGGGCCAGGCCGTCCACCGCCTCCACCCGGCCGGCATGCCAGGCCGAGGAACGGCCGGTCGCGATGACCCGCCCGCGCGCCAGGAATTCGCGCCCCCGCGCCATGCGGTCGGCCAGCACCAGGGCCAGTTCGTAGGAGTCGCCCTGGAAGCGCGGCTCGCCGAAGCGCACCGTGGTGCGCCATTGCCCCTGGCCGCGGCCGTCGAAATGGCGGCTGGCGGCCAGCACGGAGCGCACGCGCGCCTGCCGTGCGGCATCCAGTTGCGGCGCCGCCACCGCGCCCTCCTCGTCTTCGGTGGAATGCGCGAACGGACGCAGGCTGACCTCGACCCAGCCCAGGCTGTCCTGCTCGCCGCCGCTGTGCAGCGGGAACCATGCGCGCGCGCTGGCCACGCCGATGGCCGGATCGGGCTGGCCCTGCAGCGCCCCCAGGTGGGCCAGGCCTTGCGGCCCTCCGGCCAGCACGCCTTCGGGAAGCTGCGCAAGGGCGCAGCCGTCGATGCGGCCCAGGTGCCAGGCATCGGACCAGCCGTTGGCCACCACCGCCGGCCTGGGCGTCCACAGCCCGCGCACGATGCGGTCGGCCAGCACGGCCGCCAGTTCCCAGTCGCGGCTCCCGTCCGCCGGTGCGCGGTCGAGGCTCAGCACCACCTGGTCGCGGCTGTCGGCGCGCGCCTCGGTGTGGCGCGCCAGGCGCACCACCTGCTGCATGCGCTGCGCGACATCCGGCGCATCCGGCACGCCGCACTTGACGTCGGCGCGGCCGGCGCGCGGCCGGCGCGTCGCGGTCACGCTCAGGAAGCCGCCGCGCGGGTCAATGCTGCGCACCACGGCGCTGTCGATGCCGCCGCTCATGGCGCCACCTCGTCGATCTCCCCGATCTCGTCGAGGCGCACGGCGCGCCGCGCCGCGGTGTCGGTCTCCAGATTGCTGACGATGCGGTCGGCCTCGTCGAACAGCGGCGCCGGGGTGACGTCGCCGGCCTGCTTCAGGCGCGCCAGCAAGGCCCAGGCCTCGTCGAGCGCGATCGCCGCCCGGCGGCTGTGGCGCGCGCGGCGCAGTTGCTCGCATCCTTCGAGCGCCTGGTGGGGCGCGGCCAGCTCCAGGGCCGGCATGGTGCCGACCGCCAGGCTGACCAGGTCGAGCCGGCGCAGCAGTTCCTGGTGCTGGCGGAACTGCGACTGGTCGGCAGGCAGCACCGCCATGCGCAGGGAGCACATCAGGCAAGGCAGTTCCAGGAACAGGCGGCGCAGCGCGCGCGCGTCCTCGCAGGCCGGGTCGAAGGCTTCCTCGTGGATGGCCGGCGGCGTGGCCGCCGGACCAGGCATCGCGGCCTGCGCCGCGACGCTGCCGGCCAGGCGCGCCTCCAGCAGCTGCGGGTAGCCGTGGGTGTCCCCGTGCGAGGCGCCCAGGTCGACCGGCACGCAGTCGTCCACGGTCACGCCGAAGCGCGTGTACACCAGCTGGTTGAAGCCCGAGCGGAAGGCATTCCATTCCTCCAGCGTGGTGCAGGGCGGCAGTTCCAGGTTGCCCTGCGCCAGCTCGTGCTGGAGCGCGTGTTCCAGCATCAGGGCGAAAGCTTCCAGGCCCACCGGACCGTGGGCCTCGCTGGCCAGGAACAGGTCGAAACGCTGCTGGGTGGCGCGCGGGTCGCTGGCGTCGATGGCAAAGCTCATCCGCAGGCCGATTTCCGGGCTGGCGGCAAACGGCGTCAGCTCGCAGGTGTAGGGGCCCGGATGCACGGCCCAGGCGCTTTCGCCCTCGATCAGGGCCAGGCGCGCGCCCTCGCCCAGGCGGCGCGTGCGCCCTCCCCGGTCCACCAGTACGGCTGCGCAGCGCGGCGGCACGGTACAGCCGCCGGGCGCCGGCAAGGCGATGGCGCTCACGCCCAGGCTGGCGCAGGAGAATTCGACCTGCCGCAGCGGGCGCCGCAGCGAATGCTTGAACAACGAACCGAACATCAAAGTCCTTCCCGGGCCGGCTCCACAGTGAAGACCGCCCCATGCCGCTGAAAATGCTGCGCCGGCGGCGCGGCGAAGGGCCAGAGCCCCTCGCATTCGCCGTCGGCGTCCAAAATCCCTTCGAGCACGAGCGAACCCGCGCCGTCCCTCACCTTCACCGCAGGACGTCCGGCCAGGAGTTGCGCCGCGCGCGCCGCCTGCGGATCGAGCTGCAGGATCACCTGGGCGCCCACGAAGTGCAGGCGCCACATGCCGTCGTCCGTGGCCAGTTCGTCCAGCGCGGCGCCGCTGTCGGCGGCGCGCAGCAGGCCGCGGCTGCCCTGCCAGGCGGCGCGGCCTTCGTCGGCCAGGCGCCGGAAGCGCCGCAGGGTCAGGGGCGAGCCTTGCAGCGCGGCGCGTTCGGCCGGCCGCAAGGGCCTGCTGCCGTCGAGCGCCGCGCGCAGCACGGCATCGTCCAGCACCAGGAGGTCGCCCTCGATCCGCTGTCCCGCCAGCAGCTGCGCCTGCAGCCTGCGCTCCAGTTCCGTCATTTCCATCCTCCGTCCTCCTTCGTCTGCGCGCCCTGCAGGCGCGCGATCGCCGTATCGCGGCGCTTGCGCAGGGTCGGCAGCGAAATCCCGTCCAGGCCCGCCAGCTGCTGCATCGTCGGCAGTTCGCCGGTAGCCGGGTCCAGCCATTCGGCCGGATAGCTGTCGTCGAAGGGCCCGAGCAGCTTCAGGTAGACCGCCAGGCGCACGGGCAGCGAATCATCGGCCATGGTGCGCACCGCCCAGCTGCCGCGCTCCTGCGCGCCGGCCGCTGCCTGGATGTAGCTGGGGGGAAGAGAAACCGCCTGCGCCGCGGCGGCCAGGCGCACCGCGTCGCCCTCGTCCGCGTGCTGGGGCGCATCATGGGCCACATCATCGAGAACTTCGGCCGGCTCCGCGGTGTCGAGCGCGTCCTGGCGCAGTTCAAGGATGCGGTCCGGCCCTGGGGTGCCGGCCTGCTCGGACTCGCCCAGTACGCGCCAGTAGTCGTCCAGCCAGGCCGTGGCATCCCCCGCGTCCTGCAGCCAATCATGATCGTGGTCGCGGTTGCCGGAGAGCTGTTCGTAGTCGCCGATTTCGCGCAGCATGGCGCCGATCTTGTCGGGGCTGGTCTTGAGGCTGGCGAAGCGCTTGGAGCGGGTGTGCAGGGGGCCGGGCGCGCCACCGAAGGCTTCCAGGCTTTCGCTCCAGCGCAGCACCCATTCGGGACGGCAGTCGGCGATGGAACGCAGCTGGCGCGCCTCGATCGGCATCGCTTCCAGCTCACGTCCCAGGATCGCGCCGACCTGGGCGGCGTGCTCGCGCCAGCCGTCGAACAGGCGCGCGATCTCGTGGAAGGCGGTGTCCAGCATGCGGTAGGCATACATGCGGTTCGGGCTGCAGGGCCGGCCGCAGGCCGCCTGGTAGTTGTCGCTGTCGACCTTGTCGCGCAGGACGGCGTAGAGGTCGTTGAATTTCTTGCGCAGCAGCGCCTCGCCGCCTGGCTGCTCCCAGAAACGTCCCAGGCGCGCATGGTCGCCGGCCACGGCCGCGCACAGCGCGTCCCAGTCGGCGGGGCGGGCCTGGAGTTCGTAGACCAGGACCAGGGCCAGTTCGGCCACCGTGTCGCCGTAGCTGTTGCCGGCCGCCGCGCCGCGTCCGCCGCTGTTGCGGATAGCGCGCGCCACGGCGTCGACGTAGAGGGAAAGCGCGGTGGCGCCGTCCGGTTCGAGCAGCAGTGCGGGGTCGAGGGGGGAGGAAGCACGGGCGAATGCCTGCAGGGAACATTGTCCCAGCAGCTTCCGGACCTGTTCCCAACCATGCTCCTGATACCGGGTTCCCGGCAAACGCATACCTACCCCGTCCTCGATTCAATCCCGCCCGGCGACACACACTGGCGGATTGAAACAGATGATGCCATACAAACACATCTTCGAGGCGCGCAGAAAGCGCCTATTTGCCCTTCTGTTCGCGCGACTGCTCCTCCATGCCGCGCAGCAAGGCGGCGACGGCGGGCGCCGCATGGCCGCCGCCGGTGGCGCCCGAGTGGCTGACGAAGGCGGCGAAGGCCAGGCGCCGGGTCTGGCCGGGCAGGCTGCCGGGTTCCAGCCAGCCCATGAACCAGACCGTCGCCAGGCCCTCCGGCCCGGCCGGCGCGGTGCCGGTCTTGCCGAACAGGCCGGGACG
Organism: Massilia sp. DD77; assembly: GCF_036961685.1. Lineage (NCBI taxonomy): Bacteria > Pseudomonadati > Pseudomonadota > Betaproteobacteria > Burkholderiales > Oxalobacteraceae > Massilia > Massilia sp. DD77. Next base: position 2,544 of record NZ_JBAMDH010000070.1, on the reverse strand, counting down.
CAGGCGCTCGAAAGCGGCGCCGCTGAAGGCCCCGGCAGCGGTGCCGCGGTCGATCACGCCCTTCATGCCGGCCCGGATCCGGTCCAGGCGCAGGCCAAGCGGTTTACCCTGGACCTCATCGGCGGCGCGGCCGTCCAGCGCCAGCAGCAGGCGCGGCCTCACGCCGCGGCCTTCGCCGACCGCGGCGGCCACCAGGGCCATCTGGAGGGGCGTGGCCTGCATGCGCAGCCCGATCGCCATCTGGCGCAGCTCGTGCCGGGTCAGGACCGGATCGATGGCCGAGGCGCTGGCCTGCAGCGCGTCCCACTCTGCCCAGTGGTAGTCCGCCGGCAGCAGTCCGCCGTCCAGGCGCAGGGCGCTGCCGAAGCCCAGGCGCCGCGCCATGCCGGCGATGGGCCGCACCGTGTCCAGGGCGTCCGCATCGAGGGCGCGCACGCCGGGCACGCCGCCCTCGGGCCGGCCCAGCAGGCTGCGGTCGCTCAGTTCCCCGGTCCAGGCGAACCAGGTGTTCACGCTGAAGGCCAGCGCCTGGTCCAGGCCCAGGCGCCCGCCGTCGGCGCGCGCGCTGCTCAGCTGTTCGCGGAAATTCGTGACATGGGCGCCTTGGCTTGAAGCCGGATAGACGGCGCTGGCGGCGCGGAACCCGTAGCCGGCCTCGCGCGCCAGCCGGTCGATCCCGTCCAGCGGCATTCCCGACAGCAAGGCGTCCAGCCGGGCGTCGCCGCGGGCGGCCTGCTCCAGACCGAGGGCGCTGATCACCTTGAAGGTCGAGCCGGGCGCCCGGTGCGCGCCGCCGTCGTGCTGGAAAGCCGGGATGCGCAGCGGACTGCGGGCCGGATCGGCGCGGTCGAAGTCGCGCAGCTCCGGCCAGCGCGCCGGGTCGGCCCTGCCCGTACCGCCGGAAGCGGCGGCCAGGATATCGCCGCGTTCGGCGTCCAGCAGCACCAGGCCCGCCTGGCGCCCGGCCGGCGGGGCCTGGCCGCCGCTGCAGGCCTTGCCGTCCCAGCGTCCCTGGCGCATGCCGATGCAGTCGAGCGCCGCGTGGGCCCGGGCCTGCAGCGCCAGGTCCAGGCTCAAGCTGGCCGTGTGCTGCCCGCCGCCCAGGCGCGCCAGCATGCCGGCGATGCTGCTGCCGTGCAGGCGGTGCACGCCCAGCAGCGGACCCAGTCCCGCATCCGCTGCCGGCCGGCCGTCCTCCCACAGCAGGGCGCCATGGCGGTCGCTCAGCCGAACCGGCGCCGGCGCCCCCGCGCCCGCCCTCCCCGCCGCCGCGCCGGGCAGCGCATGCCAGGCCAGGCGGCCGTCTTCCAGCCGCAGGTGGCGGTAGGCGGCGTCGGCGCCGCCGCTCAGGCGCGACAGGTCGAGCGGCGCGATGTCCAGCGTGACCTTGCCGGCGCCCGGTTCGGGGGTCAGGAGCAGGTGCTGGACCATCTCGCCATCGACGCAGGCGCGGCCGTCGCAGGCGGCGGTTACGCTGGCGCGCGCCCCCTCGACCTTCAGCAGGCGGCCGGCCAGCAGCAGCTCAGTCGGCACGCGCAGGGCCGGGGCGCTCAGGCGCGCATGGCTGCTGGAGCGGCCGCCGTCCCATCCGGCCACCCGGTTCCACGGCATCCAGCCTTCCGGCAGACGGGCGAACAGGCGCATCGCGGCCACCGGCAAGCCCTCGGCGGCCGGCGCCGGCGCGTCGCCCATGCTGGCCTGCCAGTGCGCCGTACCGCCGGGACGCACCCGCCAGGCCACGAGCCGGCGCTCGCTGTTGAAGATCCTGGCCTGTTCACGTACGTACGCACCGTCGGCGCGGCCATACAGGCGTTTCAAGAGACTGCGATCGCCTTCGTCGAGCTTCAGGCCCTCCCAGCCCGGCAGCGGCGCCCGGGCGCCGGGATCCGCCGCCTGCCAGGCGGCGAGGTCGCGCGGGGCCAGTTCCACCAGGCCGTCCTTGCCGAGCCTCAGCAGCCCGCGCGCGCGCAGTTGCTCGAACAAGGCCTGGTCTTCCATTCCCGGCGCAGGCGCGGCCGGCACCTGGTAGCTGCCCGGACCCAGGCGCAGGGTCGGCGCTTCGCCGTCCGCCGGATAGGCTTGGATGAGGGCCGGACCGGCCACCGCGGGGTCGGGGCGGTAGCGCTGCACCAGCAGTTCGCCGGCCTGCGGACAGGCACGGCTCGGCCGCTGCGTGAAGCGCAGCGCTTGCCCCTGCCAGGCCAGCCAGCCGCTGCGGCCCAGCGGCGCCTCGCCCTTTTCTCCGCGCTGGACGATTCCCCGGGCGGCGTCGCCGATCCAGGCCGCGGGCGCGGCGGCGCTCCAGGCCAGCTTCAAGCCTTCGGGCGCCTGGCCCGTGACGGTAACCCTCGGCAGGCCGGCGCCGAGCAGCACATTGCGCGGCGCGGCGCCGCCCGCCCGTGCCAGGGCGGCGGCTTCGGACAAGGGATAGCCGATGCGCAGGGGCAGCAGCCTGGGGCGGGCCGGATCGAGCACCTGGGTGCACAGGTCGATGCGCTGCGCCGGCTCGGCGCGCGCGCCGGCGGCCAGCACCAGCGCGGCGCC